>JBBSTP010000264.1:0-2836 GCA_038235795.1 Lysobacterales bacterium
GAACGCCGCAAGGACGAACACCGCAGCACACACGAGATGCGCGCAGAGCTCAGCGAGGCGCAGCTGGACACCTTGGGCGAACTGGAGCGCTACGGCTGGGAGTTGAAATTCATTCGCCGACCGATCTTCCAGCCGTCAATCCCGGTGGTATTCGACGGTGACCGCAAAACCTACGCCGTGCTTGATGCGGACGGCACGCTCAACGAGCACCCGTCGTTCGAAATCCGCGGCGACTGACGATGCCCCGCACCAACCCGCGCATCCACTGGGCGTGGTGGCTGCTCGCCATCGCACTACTGGCGGTTTGGCAGTACTGGCCGCGGCGCGAGACCTCCCTGCCGGCCCCTGCCGTTACCCAAGGCCAGCCGTCGCCACGGCACGAATCACCAAGGCCAATGGCGACGGATGCCCCTTCCTCGTTGCCAGGTTTCCTGCCTGTCGAAGCACGCGCCACGATTGCCATGATCCAGCGCGGTGGTCCCTTCCCGCATCGCCAGGATGGCGGAGTGTTCGGCAATCGGGAGGGCCACCTGCCACGCAAGCCACGCGGCTGGTATCACGAATACACCGTCGACACGCCCGGGCTGGATCATCGGGGTGCACGCCGAATCATCACTGGCGGCGTTCCACCGCGCGACTGGTACTTCACCAGCGATCATTACGACAGTTTCCGTGCCTTTGATCCCGGCGCAACCCGCATGGCCTCACCATGAGCGAATCCGGCTTCGACCTGGGCCTGGATGACGCCAGCCGCGCTGGCGTGTATTTCGTGACAGGCGACGATATCGACACCCTCGACGTGGCCAGCCGCGACGCCGGCCTGCTGGCGCGGCGCATCGACCTGCGCGGCTGTCGCAACAAGGCGACCTTGATGCTGCGCTTGGCCAGCGCCCTGGATGCGCCCGCGAGCAGCGGCCGCAACTGGGATGCGCTCAGTGACCAGCTGCGTGATTTTTCATGGCTTCCAGCGTTGGGTTATGCATTGTTGTTCGACGATGCCATCGACCTGCGCGATGGCCACGAGGCCAGCTTCGATACCTTGATCGAGATTCTGCAGGGGGCCTCGGCCGATTGGTCACGTCGCGACATCCCGTTTTGGGCGTTCCTGGCATTGCCGGAAAACGAATTCGAACCTGCTCAATAAGTCGCCTGCCTGCGTCCTGGCGACGCATGCCGATCCACGCACAAGGCCATCCATGCATGACCCCGATCGACACCGCATTCGTGATTCTTGGGCTGGTCGTCGCCACGACCTTGCTCGCCCGACAGTTCCGCGCGCCATCCCCGGTGATCTTCGCGTTGACCGGGATGGTCGCCGGCGTCGCCTGGCGGCTGGTCCCCGGCGTGCCGGTGATCTCCATGCCACCGGACTTGGTACTGTTCGCCTTCCTGCCACCATTGTTGATGGTCGCAGCCTACGCGCTTCCGCTACAGGCCCTGCGCCGCAACCTGCTGCCGATCGGCATGCTGGCGATTGGTCTGGTGCTCGCGACCATGGGCGTCGCCGCGGTCATCGGCCATGTGTTCGCCGGATTGCCTTGGGCGGCGGCCTTCGTGCTTGGGGCGATCGTCGCGCCGCCCGATCCCGTCGCCGCCACGGCGGTCGCCGGCAGGATCGGCTTGCGGCATCGGCTGGTGGCCATCCTGGAAGGCGAAGGCCTGGTCAACGACGCGATCGCCATCGGCGCCTACGGCATCGCGCTCGAGGCTGCCACCAGTGGCACGTTTTCGTGGAGTGGCGCGCTGCTGACCATCACCATCTCGGCACCAACGGGCGTCGCCATCGGACTGGCGCTGGGTTGGATCGCCAAACGCCTGCGCCACCGCGCCGACAGCGTGCCGCTGGAAGTCGCGATCTCCCTGGTCACGCCTTACCTGGCCTACCACGTCGCCGAGCGCACCGGCGCCTCGGGCGTGCTCGCCGTGGTCACCTTGGGCTTCATGCTGCGTCGGTACACCACCGAAATCTCCAAACCCGCCGCACGCCTGGCCGCACGCACGGTCTGGAGCGCGTTGCGCTTCGCAAGTACCAGCCTCGTCTTCCTGTTGCTGGGTCTGTTGATCGGGGAGATCGTGGTCGAGCAGCCGCGCTGGCAGCTGATCGGCGCCGCGTCCGCCGTCGCGGCCGGGGTCATCGCATTGCGCATGGCCTGGATGTACGTCGTGCCGTCCATCGCGGCTGCATTGAAGCTGCGCGGAAGTCCAACTACCTCTTGGGGCGAACGTACCGTGCTGGGCTGGGCCGGCATGCGCGGGATGGTGTCGCTCGCCCTGGCGTTGGCCTTGCCGTCGGCCTTGGGTGGGTCGAGCGACACGCGCACCACCATCATCCTGATCACGTTCGCGGTGATCTTCGGCACCTTGGTGCTGCAGGGCCTGACCCTCGTACCACTGGTCGACTGGCTCGGCGTCGGCGACCCGGACCTAGAACGACGCGACGAGCGACGCGCACGGCGGCGCGCGCGACGTATCGGCATCCTGTCGATCCGGCGCTCGCTGCGGGATGGCGCGCCCGATGACGCGCTATGCGAGGAATTGGTCGGACGCATCTCAAATGGCGCCATGGGTATCGCCGGCCGCGACCCGGACGAGAGCGATCCGCGTGAGTGCGCCTGCATGGCGCGCGCAATCGAAGCACAACGTGGCGAGGTCGATCGACTGCGTGCCAGCGGGCGCCTCGGCGAGACGTTGTCCGAGACGCTCGCCACCGAACTGGACATCGATGCCATGCGCATTGGTGGTGAGAGCGCGCGGCTGACCGAGTCGGGGGACTGAAGCACTGGGACATTGCAACTGCGAGGAGGTCGGGACAGACAGCCACAAAAAACCCGCCATC
>JBBSTP010000265.1:0-2800 GCA_038235795.1 Lysobacterales bacterium
AACGGTGGTTTCCTGGTTGGATGTCTGTTCGCACAAACATCTTCACCCGGATCCACCGTTCCTTTTTAGCTTCTTCCCCGGACTTACGTGAAGAACCTTTTTTTTTTCCGGCTTTGGTCTTCAACACCACGCGCCCCACGACAGGATTCCCCCATGTGTTCGATCCTCGGTGTCTTTGATCTCCGCCCCGGTGCCGACCTGCACCCGCTGCGGCCGCTGGCCCTGTCGTTGTCAGCGCGCCAGCGCCATCGCGGGCCAGACTGGAGTGGGGTGCACGTGGATGCCAATGCGCTGCTGGTGCATGAGCGCCTGGCCATCGTCGATCCGGCCGGCGGCGCGCAGCCGATTCGTTCCGCCGACGGCGCGCTGGTGCTGGCGGTCAATGGTGAGATCTACAACCACCGCGAACTCGAACGCAGGTTGGCCAGGCAGTATTCCTTCCAGACAGGTTCCGATTGCGAGGTGGTCAACGCGCTGTATCGCGATGGCGAAGCGCCGGCGACGTGGTTGAGCCGGCTCAATGGCATTTTCGCCTTCGCGCTGTGGGATGCAGGCGCCAAGCGCGCACTGATCGCGCGCGACCACATGGGCATCTGCCCGCTGTACTGGGGTCACGATGCCGAAGGCCGGACATGGGTGGCATCGGAAATGAAGGCCATCGCTCGGATGTGTCCCGATGTCACCCCATTCCCGCCGGGGCATGTGTTCGACACCGCCACCGGCGAACTCACGCAGTGGTACAAGCGCGCCTGGCGCGACTACGACGCGGTGCAGGGTGTGGCTGCCGACAAGGCCGAGCTGCGCGAAGCGTTCGAGCGCGCCGTGCATCGGCAGATGATGAGCGACGTGCCGTATGGCGTGCTGCTGTCGGGCGGGCTGGACAGCTCACTAGTCGCGGCCTGCGCGGCCAAATTCGCACGCAAGCGGGTCGAAGACGACGACAAGGGCGAGGCCTGGTGGCCGCGCCTGCACAGTTTCGCAATCGGCCTGGACGGTTCGCCGGATCTGGCCGCTGCAGAGATCGCCGCCGCGGCGCTGGGCACCGTGCATCATGGCTTCACCTATAGCTTTGAGGAAGGGCTGGATGCATTACCGGAAGTGATTCGCCATATCGAGACTTATGACGTCACCACGATCCGCGCCTCCACCCCGATGTACTTGCTAGCGCGCAGGATCAAGGCGATGGGCGTCAAGATGGTCCTGTCCGGCGAGGGCAGCGATGAACTGTTCGGTGGCTATCTCTACTTCCACAAGGCACCGAACGCACGCGAATTCCACGAAGAACTTGTGCGCAAGCTTGATGCGCTGCACAGCTTTGACTGCCTGCGCGCCAACAAGTCGATGATGGCCTGGGGCGTTGAACCACGCGTGCCATTCCTGGACGTGGAATTCATGGACGTGGCGATGCGCATGGATGCCAAACACAAGATGGCTGGTAGCGGAAAAATAGAAAAACGGATCCTGCGAGAAGCCTTCGAGGGCTATCTGCCGAAAGAAATTCTGCGGCGGCAGAAAGAACAGTTCAGCGATGGCGTCGGCTACGGCTGGATCGACGGTCTCAAGGCGCATGCCGAGGCCAATGTCAGCGATGCCGCATTCGCCAACGCCGCCACCCGCTTCCCGATCAACACGCCGACGACCAAGGAAGCGTATCTCTACCGCGATCTGTTCGACCAGGTATTTCCGGGTGATGCCTGCGCCAACACGGTGCCGGGCGGCAAGTCGATTGCGTGTTCATCGCCAGCCGCAATCGCCTGGGATGCCGCATTCGCCAATGCGGCTGATCCGTCGGGACGCGCAATTGCAGGCGTGCACGCGGCGGCGTTGTAGGGCGTGTCGGACGACGCGCTGTGCTAACTCAGCGCAGCGCCTTCTTCACTTCCGCGACGAACTCCGGGTCGGGCTGGCTGCCCATCTTTTCAGTACGGGCCAGGATGCGACCATTTGCGTCGAGCAACACCAATGCGCTGCTGTGGTTGAACTGACCATCGGCGAGCAGGCGGTAACGGATGCCGAGCACGCCGGCCACTGCGCGCAGGTCTTTTTGTGGCGGCGAGGCCAGTGTCCAGCGCTTGGTATCGAGCTTGCGTTTGTCGACCACCGTCTTCAGCGCCGCCGGGTCGTCGTTCTTCGGATCCATGCTGATAAGCAGGATGCCCAGCTTCTTCTTCTGCGTGGTGTCCAGCTTGCGTTCGATTGACTTGCCGGAATCCACGATCAGCGGGCAGATGTACTGGCACGAGGTGTAGAACATCGCGACCAGCTGCGGCTTGCCGCGGCGCGTGCCCCAGTCAACGGTGCGCCCGTCCTGGTCGGTGAGCGGCAGCGACAGCTGATACAGCGAATCCGCCGGAAGCGGCGCTGTCTTGCCCGCCGCGATCGCATCGATAGGGAGGACGCCTACCGACAACACGCCGCCAGCGAACAGCAGCATGCCGAGGGCGAGCAGGCGGCCTCGTACTGTCTTTATCATTTTGCACTCCTTGCACAACGGAAACCCATATTCGCGGTGGCGTCCGCCCCGCCCAGCGACGACAACATCGCCACCCGCATCAGCACCGCGTAATTCTCGCGATCGTTCATCGACAGGGCGCCAGCGCCGCAGAACTTCGCGGTATCGGCATCGCCCTGCTTGCGGTTGTCGGCGTCGACCAGCAGCGAGGAATAGTCGTCAGTCCACTCCCACACCAGGCCGTGCATGTCCTGCACTCCGTAGACATCCGGTGCCTGCAGGCCGACGCGCGGCAAGGCACTGCTGGACGGGCGCGAATACCAGGCCAGGATGCGTTCGCGCCAGGCC
>JBBSTP010000266.1:0-2746 GCA_038235795.1 Lysobacterales bacterium
GCTCAACGGCGGCAAGCGCATGCGTCCGCTGCTGGTCTACGCCAGCGGCATTGCGATGGGCGCTGGCGAGGAAGTCCTCGATTCCGCCGCCGTCGCGGTCGAATTGATCCACTGCTACTCACTGGTGCATGACGACCTGCCTGCGATGGATGACGACCGCCTGCGTCGTGGCCATCCAACCGTACACGTCGCGTTCGACGAAGCCACCGCGATCCTGGCGGGCGACGCACTGCAATCGCTGGCGTTCGATGTCCTCGCCAGGGCGCCACTGGAGCCCGGGCGATGCGTCACGATGCTCGCGGAGCTGGCGCGCGCATCGGGCACCGCGGGCATGTGCGGCGGGCAGGCCCTGGATATCGATGCGACGGGTGCAGAGATCGCGCTCGCCGACCTCGAACGCCTGCATTCGTTGAAAACCGGCGCGCTGCTGCGGGCGTCGGCACGCCTTGGCGCGCTGGCTGCGGGCGCGGATGCGCCCAGCCTTGAACTCCTGCACCGCTATGCCGATGCGTTGGGCCTGGCGTTCCAGATTCGTGACGACCTGCTCGACATCGAGGGCGACAGCGCGCGCCTCGGCAAGACCGCCGGCAAGGATGCGGCGCAGGACAAAGCGACGTTTCCGGCATTGATCGGGGTCGAGGGCAGCCGCTCGCGTTTAACGCAGCTGGGCGCGGAGATGCATGACGCTCTCGTGCAGCTTGCACGATGTGGCGTAGACACCGCCGCATTGGCCGCGCTCGGCCGGTTGGTGGTCGAGCGCGACCGCTAGGCGCGACCAGGCGCTACTTGAACAATCGAATCGTGACCGGATAACGGTAGGACTGGCCGTCATACGCCTTGAACGCGGCGACCAGAGTACACACCACCCATACCAGGGCGAGCAGCACCCATAGCGGTAACGCCACGATCAAGCCGATACCCAAGGTGAAGATCACCAGGATGACGGACAACGCCGCATAGATGAACATGCTGAGGTTGAAGTTGACGGCCTCTTTCGCATGCTCGGCTGCGAACGCTGACTTGTCGCGCACCATCATCCAGATGATCAACGCGCCAATTGCGCCTGCGATGCCTGCGACCCAACTGGTCAGCAACGCTGCAACCAATGCCGTCGCATGCGCACCTGCCGCCCACTGGCGGTCGCTCGCGCTCGGGGGCACACTCTGGGTCTGCACCAAGTTTTCCATCATCAGCTCCCCCGGAAGCATTCCGGTTAACACTGATGATGGGGACATTCGGCGATGGCGCAAGCCAACCAATGGTCCATGCCGATCACTCAGCCGGTCCCGGCCACCGTCATGTCACCGACCAGGATCGAACCGGTGCGCACGTGCGAGCGTGCATCAATGTCGCTGCCCACTGCTTCAATCGCCGCGAACATCTGCTTCAGGTTGCCTGCAATGGTGATGCCGTCGACCGGATAGGCGATGCGCCCGTCCTCGATCCAGAACCCGGCGGCGCCGCGCGAATAGTCGCCGGTGATCGGATTGATCCCCTGCCCCATCAGTTCGGTTACCAGCAGGCCGCGACCCATGTCGCGCAGCATCGCGTCCAGGTCGCCGGCATTCGCGCTGACCTGCAGGTTGTGCACGCCACCCGCATTGGCGGTGGTAGCGAGTCCCAGCTTGCGGCTCGAGTAACTGCCAAGCACGTAACGCTGCACGATGCCGCCCTGCACCAGCGGCGATTCACGAGTCGCGACGCCTTCGGCATCGAATGAGGCGGAACGCAATCCGCGCTGCAGGAACGGCAGTTCCTCGATGCCGAGCCATTCCGGAAACACCTGGGTGCCGACACTATCGAGCAGGAAGCTGGCCTTGCGATACAGCGCGCCGCCCGAGACCGCGCCGATATAACTGCCGATCAGCGAGCGCGCCATCTGCGCGGCGAACAGCACCGGTACCCGCCCGGTCGGCAATTGCCGCGGCTGCATCCGCGCCAGCGTGCGTTGCGCGGCTTGACGCCCGATGGCCTCGGACGCATCCAGGTCGGACGCCGCCAATGCCAGGTCGTACCAGCTGTCGCGCTGCATGCCATCGCCAGTGCCGGCGATCAGCGCGCAGCCGATGCTGTGGTGGGTGCCGCGCTCGCGGCCGAGGAAGCCATGCGAATTGGCGTACACGCTGATCGAGGCGCTGCTGTTGACCGAGGCACCATCGGAATTCGCGATCCGCGCATCGACGTCGCGGCCGGCCTGCTCGCAGGCCAGGGCGATATCGACGGCGCGCGCGGCATCCAGGTCCCACGGATGCCAGCTGTCGAATTCGCGCTGGGTCGTGGCCATCAGCTCGGCTTCGGCCAGGCCCGAGGCTGGATCGGCCTCGGTAAAAGTCGCAATCGCGCAGGCCTGGGCCACTGTCGCATCCAGGCTGTCGTCGCGCAGGTCGGCGGTGCTGGCGCTGCCCTTGCGCTGGCCGAAATAGACGGTGATCGCGATGCCGCGGTCACGGGTCGCCTCCACCGTCTCGACCTCGCCCATGCGTACGTTGACGGCCAGTCCGCTGTCCTCGTTGCAGCTGACCTCGGCCTGGGTTGCGCCGCGTGCCGCGCAGCGCTCAAGCAGGCCCTGGGCGATGCCGGACAAGCGGTCGAGCCGGGCCTGGCTGTCGTCGGGCTGCGGCTCGACCTGCAGGTCGGCGCGGGATGAAGTGCTGATGCCTTGGATGTTCAATGCGTTACCCTGTTGCGATGCGTGGACGCGACGAAGAAACCGGTGAATTCCTGGCCCCCAGCCGCAGCGCCAACC
>JBBSTP010000267.1:0-2718 GCA_038235795.1 Lysobacterales bacterium
CGAAACAGATCGGGATGGCCGTGGTCACCATCAGCGTCGACGGCCAGTGGCGCAGGAAGAAATACAGCACCCCGATCGACAGCAACAGACCGATGCCACCGGCTTCGGCCAGCGCGGTCAGCGAGCTGATCACCGCCTCGCCCTCGTCGTCGGTCACTTCGATCTTGATACCGCGCATCGCGGGATCCTGCTGCAGCGCCTCGACTTCGCGGCCGATATTGCCGGACAACTCCACCAGGTTGGCGGAGCGCTCCTTGTAGATGTCCACGCCGACCGCCGGCTTGCCATCCACTTGCCGCACATAGTTCATGCGTTGCGGCTGCAGGATCACCTCGGCAATGTCGGACAGGCGCGTACCGTTGCCCGCCACCGGCAGATCGCGCAGTGCCTGCAGGTCGGTCAGTTCACCTTTCGGCTGGATCCGCAGGCGACGGCCTGCATCGGTGATCTGCCCCGCGGATACAGAGAAATTGGACGCCTGCAGCCGCGACACCAGCTCGTTCAGGCCCACGCCATTGGCGTTCAGCCGGTCCGGTTCGATCGCGATCAGGATTTCCTGCGTAGGCACGCCTTCGACTTCCACCCGGGCCACGCCGGGCACGCGTTCCAGCCGCTGCTTGAGGCTGCGCTCGATCAGGTCGCCGCGCGTGGTCAGGTCGTTGTTGCTGGTCAGCCGCAGGCTTACCGCTTCCTGGTCGCCGGTACTCCAGCGCCGGACGAAATAGCGGCGGAAATCGTCCGGCAGCTGGTCGCGGATCGCGTCGATGCGTTCGCGCGCTTCCGAGACGGCGATCGCCACATCCTGGCTCCAGTCGCTGAACTGCACGAACACGCCGCCGCCTTCTGCACTGGCGTTCGCGTTCATCGACTTGATGCCGGGCATGGTGGCAATGGCCTCCTCGACCGGCCGCACCAGGTTGCGTTCCACTTCCTCAGGCGTTGAGCCCTGGTAGGGCAACTGCACGAAGAAGAACGGCGGCGACGCCTCCGGCTGCGCTTCAAGTGGCAGGCGGAACGCCGCAATCAAGCCGATCACCACCAATGACACGAAGATCATGATCGTGGTGACCGGTCGGCGGATGCTCAGCTCGGTGATGTTCATGGCTGTCTCATGCCCCGCTGGGCCCGTGCGCGCCGTGCCCCTGATTGCCCACGCCATTCAGTGCGTCGTGCTCGTGCGACAGGACTTCCGCCACTGCTTGCGCGTCCGTGCGCGCACGACGTCCGCGTTCGGCGTAGAACTCGTCCGGCTTGCGATCCAGCAGGTCATAGACCACCGGGATCACCAGCAAGGTCAGCAACGTCGAGACCAGCAGTCCGCCGATCACCGTGATCGCCATCGGCGAGCGCACTTCGGCGCCTTCGCCAAAGGCCAGCGCCAGCGGCATGAACCCGAACAGCGCGGTCATGGTGGTCATGACGATCGGGCGCAGGCGCGAACGCGCACCCTCGACCAGCGCCGTGCGTTTGGCGACGCCGGCCTCGCGCAACTGGTTGACCTTGTCGATCAGGATGATCGCGTTCTTCACCACCAGCCCGACCAGCAATATGAGCCCGATGAACACCACCACCGACGCTGGCGAACGCGTCAGCAGCAATGCCGCCACCGCGCCGACCAGCGCCAGGGGAATGGTGAACAGGATCACGAACGGATGCAGCAGCGATTCGAACTGCGAGGCCATCACCAGGTAGACCAGGAAGATCGCCAATGCGAACGCGAACGCCAGCGAGCGGATCGACTCGCCCAGTTCCTCGCCCTGGCCACCGATATGCATGTCGACTTCGGTGCCGATCGGGTTCTGCGCCACCATCGATTCGACCTCGCGGATCGCGTTGCCAAGGTCGATGTCGCGCAGGTTCGCGGAGACGATCGCGACGCGGCGTTGATCGGCGCGATGGATCTCGCTGGGACCGGTGGTCGACACCACATCGGCGACCGAGGCCAGTTCCACCGGCGCACCACGACCGGGGTTGACGATCAGCCGGCGGATGTCATCCAGCGACGCGCGGTCGGATTCCTGCGCGCGCACCAGCACGTCGATCTTGCGGTCACGGAAGCTGTAGCGCGTGGCCACGTTGCCGCGCACCTTGTTCACCACCACATCGGCGATCTGGCGGGTGGTCAGGCCCAGCGCCGCCGCGCGCTCCTGGTCGAAGATGATCTGGATTTCCGGAAAACCCTGCTCCACCGTGGACTTCACATCCGCATAGTGCGGATTTCCGCGCAGCAGTTTCGCGAGGCGACTGCCCGCATCCCGGATCGATTCCAGGTCGCTGCCTTCCACTTCGATCTCCAGTGGCGGCGAGAGGCTGAAAAGCTCCGGCCGGGCAAAATCCACCTGCGCGGCAGGAAATGCCTGCATGGTCTTGCGCAGGCCCTCGGTGAGCGGTCCTTCCGCATCGTTGTCGATCATCACCACGGACAGCTTGCCGATGTTCTCGCCGCTCTCGGCCGGGCTGGCATCCAGGCGGGTGCCGGTACCGGACACGCCATACAGCACGCGCACGCCATCGTCCTTGGCATGCGCCGACTGCACCGCGCGCACCACTGCATCGGTCTGCGCCAACGGCGTGCCCGGCGGCAACTTGGCGGTCATTTCGAAACGGTCCTGCGCCAGTTGCGGGATCAGGTCGGTGCCAAGCAGCGGCACTGCCAGGATGGTCAAGGCGAAGGCGATACCCGCGACCGCCAGCACCGGCACCGGTCGCGCCAGTGCG
>JBBSTP010000268.1:0-2717 GCA_038235795.1 Lysobacterales bacterium
CGACTTGCCGGAGGTCGGCCGCGAGGTCGCGCTGTTCACCCATTACGCGCAAAAGGAAGACAGCGTCTCGCTGTACGGCTTCCTGCGCGAGGGCGAGCGCCGCCTGTTCCGCGACGTGCAAAAGGTCAGCGGGATTGGCGCGAAGATCGCGCTGGCGGTGCTGTCGGGCACGACGGTCGACGAATTCGCGCGGTTGGTGCAGACCAGCGACGTGGCCGCCTTGACCCGCATTCCCGGCATTGGCAAGAAAACCGCGGAGCGCATGGTGGTGGAATTGCGCGACCGCGCCGCGGATTTCTCCCTTGGCGGATTGCCGGGTGCGTCGGGCGACCCGGGTGATCCGTTGTCCGAAGCCATCAGTGCATTGCAGACGCTGGGCTACAAGCCTGCCGAAGCCGATCGCATGGCGCGCAAGGCCGCCGCCGATGGTGACGATGCCGCCGGCATCATCCGCAAAGCGCTACAGTCCGCGCTGCGTTGACTGCGGCATTGCCGCGAACGGGTCCCGAATCCATGTCCGCTAATCCTGTTTCCCGCCCCAGCGATGGCCACCCGAACGGCGGCCACGGCAAGTCCGGCCTGCGCAAGATGGTGCTGGGCGCGATCGGCGTGGTGTTCGGCGACATCGGCACCAGCCCGCTGTACACGCTGAAGGAGGCGTTCTCGCCGCACTTCGGCCTGGTCGCCAACCACGACACCGTGCTGGGCATCCTGTCGCTGGTGTTCTGGGCGTTGATGATCGTGGTCACGGTGAAGTACGTGACCATCATCACCCGCGCCGACAACGAAGGCGAGGGCGGGATCATGGCGCTGATGGCGCTGGCCCAGCGCACGTTGAAGAAAGGCGGGCGCTCGGCGTATGTGGTCGGCATCCTGGGCATCTTCGGCGCCTCGCTGTTCTTTGGTGACGGCGTGATCACGCCCGCGATCTCGGTGCTTGGCGCAGTCGAGGGCCTGGAAGTCGCCGCGCCGCACCTGCATGCGTGGATCGTGCCCATCACCGTGGTGATCCTGATCCTGGTGTTCATGGCGCAGCGTTTTGGAACCGAAAAAGTCGGCAGGGTGTTCGGCCCGATCACGCTGCTGTGGTTCATCTCGATCGCCGCCATCGGCGTCCATAACGTGTTCGACGCACCTGAGGTGCTGAAGGCGTTCAATCCGTGGTGGGGCGTGAAATTCTTCATGACCCACGGCTGGCATTCGTTGTTCATCCTCGGCGCCGTGGTGCTGGCGGTGACCGGCGGCGAGGCGCTGTACGCCGACATGGGCCATTTCGGCCCCCAGCCCATCCGCATCGGCTGGACTGCGGTGGTGCTGCCCAGCCTGATGCTCAACTACCTGGGGCAGGGTGCACGGGTGCTGGAGCATCCGTCGGCGGTGAACAACCCGTTCTTCGAAGCAGTGCCGCAATGGGCGCTGGTGCCGATGATCGTGCTGGCGACGATGGCTGCGGTGATCGCCTCCCAGGCCGTGATCACCGGCGCCTATTCGGTGGCGCGCCAGGCCATGCAACTGGGCTACATCCCGCGCATGCAGATCAAGCACACCTCCAGCGACACCATCGGCCAGATCTACGTGCCCTATATCAACTGGCTGCTGATGGTGCTGGTGATTGCGGTGGTGCTGGTGTTCCGTAGCTCGACCGCGCTGGCCACCGCCTACGGCATCTCGGTGTCGGCGACCATGCTGATCGACACGCTGTTGCTCGCGCTGGTCGCAAATGCTCTATGGCCGAAATGGCGGCTGTGGGTACTGCCGTTGTGCGTGGTGTTCTTCATCGTCGATGTCGGCTTCGTCATCGCCAACGGCGCCAAGTTCTTCCATGGAGCCTGGTTCCCGATCGTGTTGGGCATCCTGGTGTTCATCCTGCTGCGCACATGGCGCCGCGGGCGCGAGTTGCTGCATGAGGCAGTGCGCAAGGAGGGCATCCAGATCGACAGCTTCCTGCCGGGCTTGATGCTCGCGCCACCGGTGCGGGTGCCGGGCACCGCGGTGTTCCTGACCGCCGACAAGGGCGTGGTGCCGCATGCACTGCTGCACAACCTCAAGCACAACAAGGTGTTGCACGAGCGCAACGTGTTCCTGACCGTGGACACGCTCAACGTGCCTTACGCGCCGGTGGAGAGTCGCCTGAAGGTGACCAGCATCGGCGACCAGTTCTACCGCGTGGTGGTGCGCTACGGCTTCATGGAGACGCCGGACGTGCCGCTGGCGCTGATGCGCAGTTGCGATGCCGGCGGGATCTATTTCGATCCGATGGAAACCACCTACTTCGCCAGCCGCGAGACCATCATCGCCACGCCCCACCGGAACATGCCGGCCTGGCGCGACAAGTTGTTCGCGATCATGCACCGCAATGCGGCGCCCGCGACCGGCTTTTTCCGCATTCCCGGCAACCGGCTTGTCGAACTGGGGTCGACGGTCGAGATCTGATGCCCGGTTCGTGTACCAGGGGCGGCAAGGGCAGGGCGTTGCCGCCATAATCCACGGATGACCGACGACCGCATCATCGACCCCGACGCCACCCGCGAGGACGACGCCGTCGAGGCGAGCATCCGTCCGCGCCGGCTGGATGAGTATCTCGGCCAGCAACCGGTACGCGAGCAGATGGACATCTACATCCAGGCTGCCAAGGGTCGCGGCGAGGCGCTGGACCATGTGCTGATCTTTGGCCCGCCGGGACTCGGCAAGACCACGCTGAGCCACGTGATCGCCAA
>JBBSTP010000269.1:0-2693 GCA_038235795.1 Lysobacterales bacterium
GCCGCCGGACCGCACGATCGCCATCGCCAACGGCATCCGCGTCGAACCCTTTGCCGATGCCGAGGCGCATCCCTTTGCGCAACGCACGCCCGGCATCGTCATGGTCGCGCGCTTTTCAAAGCAAAAGGACCACGCGACCCTGTTGCGCGCGCTTGCCCTGCTGCGCGACCTTGGATCGACCCCACCGCTGCTGCTCGCGGGCGGCGGCAAGGCGCGGCATCGTGCACCTCTGGAACAGCTGGCGCAGCAGCTTGGAATCGCGGAACAAGTGCAGTTCCTCGGCGTGCACCGCGACGTGCCCGGCCTGTTGATGCGCCATCAACTGTGCGTGTTGAGCACGCATTACGAAGGCATGCCGCTGGCGCTGATCGAAGGCATGGCGGCAGGCTGCGCGGTGGTCGGCAGTGCGGTGCCCGGCGTGCGCGAAGTCATCCGCGATGGCGTCGACGGACGGCTGGTGCCGGAAGGCGATGCCGCTGCGCTGGCGAACACCTTGCAGGCATTGCTGGACAACCCGGGCGAATCGGCGCAACTGGCTGCCGCCGCGCGCGCCACCGCGTTGCGCGACTACAGCCGCGCGCGTATGAACCAGGGCTACGAACACCTGTTCCTGCGACTGGTGGCTGGCGGCGCCTAGTCGTTGCCCGGCTCAGCGCGACCAGTCGGCGTGCTTGCGCTCCCACGCCCAGGCGTGTCCGACGATCGCGTCCAGGTCGGGATGGCGTGGCGACCAGCCCAGCGTGGCGCGCGCCGCGCGCGAGTCCGCGACCAGCGCCGGTGGATCGCCGGCGCGACGCTCCCCGACCACCACCGGAAGCGGATGGCCGGTGACCCGACGTACCGATGCGATCACTTCGTGAACCGAATACCCGTGGCCATTGCCCAGGTTGAAGCGCGCGCTGTCGCCGCCGGCGAGCAGGTGGCGCAGGGCCAGCAGGTGCGCATCGCACAGGTCCTCGACGTGGATGTAGTCGCGGATGCAGGTGCCGTCCGCGGTCGGATAATCCTCGCCGTGCACCGTGAGCGTTGGCCGCCGCCCCGAGACCACCTGCAGGAGCAGCGGGATGAGGTGGGTTTCGGGCTGGTGGCACTCGCCGAGCGCCGCGTCGGCGGACGCACCGGCGGCATTGAAGTAGCGCAGGCACACGGACTTGAGTCCATGCGCATGGTCGTAGTCTCCGAGGATTTGCTCGACCATCCATTTGCCACGGCCATAGGGATTGATCGGCCGTTTCGGGTGCGCCTCGTCGATCGGCACGTACTCGGGATCGCCGAAGATCGCGGCGGTCGATGAGAACACCAGCGACCTGATGTCGTGCGCGAGCATGCCGTCCAGCAACACCTGGCTGGCCATCACATTGTTGCAGTAGTATTTGCCGGGATCGCTGACCGACTCGCCGACCTGGATGAAGCTGGCGAAATGCATCACCGCCGCAGGTTTGGTCGCCTGCAGTAACTGGTCGACGAAGCCGGCATCACCGATGTCGCCGACATGCAACGGGGCATTGCCGACCGCTTCGCGCCTGCCGCCGACCAGGTTGTCTGCGACGGTGACATCGAAGTCTTGACGCTGAAGTGCGCGCACCATGTGCGAGCCGATATAGCCGGCGCCGCCGACGACCAGAACGGGTTGGGACATGGGATTCGAGCCTTGCATGAAGTGCTGATTGTGACCGACGCGCCAGTGCAAGCGCGCGTTGGCTTATCCTGCGCGCGATGACGCGAACCACCCTCACCTCCTTGCGCGCGCCACTGCTGGCCTGGAGCGCATTGGCGCTGCTGTCGATCTTCCTGCACGGGCCGGTGCCGCTGTATTCGACGCGAACGTTGGCGGTGGCATGGGAGATGTGGGACCGGGGCAGCTGGCTGGTGCCGTTGTTCAATGGCGCGCCTTACTCGCACAAGACGCCGCTGCTGCCATGGCTGATCCATGCTGGTTGGCTGGTGGGCGGGGTCAACGACATCTGGCCACGGGTGCTGATGGTGCTGCTGGGCACGATCGCCATCGCCCAGACCGGACTGCTCGCAGGCCGCCTGTATCCCGGGCGCCCGCAGATGCCGCATTTGGCGGCGTGGGCGATGGCCGGGTTCTGGTTTTTCTTCATGTTCTCGCTGCAGGTGATGTACGAACTGCCGTTGACCGTGGCAGTGCTCGGCGGCCTGCTGGCGCTGTGCCGGCGCCGTGGTGAGGCGTGGGTACCATGGTGGCCTGGCCTGGCGCTGGCGGTCGGCTTTGGCCTGCTGGCCAAGGGTCCGGTGGTGTTGTTGCATCTGGGGGTGCCGCTGCTCACTGCACGCTGGTGGCATCCGGCCGCGCGGGAAAACGCAACCGCATTCGCGAAAAAAACGGCATTGGCGATCCTCGGCGGCATCGCACTGTTCGCCCTGTGGCTGGTGCCGGCGCTGACCATGGGCGACCCGGACTATCGCGAGGCCTTGCTGGTGACCCAGACCGCCGGCCGGATCAAGGACAGTTTCGATCACGCCGAGCCTTGGTGGTGGTACGCGCCACTGCTGCTGGCGTTGATGGCGCCGTGGTGGTGGTCGCGCTGGTGGTGGGCTCAGGTGCCGACGTTGTGGCGCGATGCGGGCAACCGCTTTGCATGGTGCTGGCTGCTCGGGATGGTGCTGGTTTTCAGCCTGATCAGCGGCAAGCAGCCGTACTACCTGCTCCCGGATTTCGCCGCGCTCGC
>JBBSTP010000270.1:0-2674 GCA_038235795.1 Lysobacterales bacterium
CTTGCCGAAGTGGGCGAGCAGGGTGACGAGGTGAGGGTGCTGGGTTCCTATCCGGTGGCGATCCTCTAGCGCCATGGTCGACTTCGAACGCCTCGCCCGGCCCGGCGTGCGCGGGCTGCGTGCGTACGATCCCGGCCACGACCTGGTGGCGCTGCGGCGCCGCTCCGCCGAGGCGCCACTGTTCGGCACACACCTGATCGAGCTTGGTTCCAACGAGAACCCGTACGGGGCCAGCCTGCGGGCGCGAGAGGCGATTATCAGTGCCTTGGCCGGCATCCATATGTATCCCGACCCCCTGGGTGGCGACCTGAAGCGTGCGTTGGCGGCATTCCACGGGCTCGACCCGAAGCGCCTGCTGCTCGGCAATGGTTCGCATGAACTGCTGATGCAGTTTGCGCAGGTGTTCGCGGGTCCCGGCGATGAAGTGGTGGCCTCGAAGTTCGGCTTCGCGGTGTACGCGCTTGCGGCGCAAGCGGCCGGTGCAAGCTTCCGTCCAGCGCCAGCGCTGCCGCTTGGGCATGTGATGCAGCACGGCCACGACCTGGCCGCATTGCGCGCGATGATCGGGCCGCGCACCAAGCTGGTGTACCTGGCCAACCCCAACAATCCGACCGGCACCTGGTTCGGCGCGGACGCGTTCGCCGCGTTCATGGCCTCTGTGCCGCCTGACGTCATTGTGGTTGTGGACGAGGCCTACGCCGAGTTCGTGGAGGCCGCCGATTACGCCAGTGCGCTTCCGCTGGTGACCCGTCATCCGAATCTTGTGGTGACGCGCACCTTCAGCAAGGCCTATGGGCTCGCCGGCCTGCGGGTCGGGTTTGCGGTGGCCGATCCCGGCCTGATCGCAGTGATGGAGCGTGTGCGCGAGAGCTTCAACGTCAATGCGCTGGGCCTTGCGGCGGCCGAAGCTGCGCTGGCCGATGGCGCGCACCTGCAGGCCTCGATTTCAGGCAATGCAGTGCAACGGAAGACCTTATCCGCTGCGTTGCGCGCACGCGGTTTACACGTGTCGCCCTCGCAGACCAATTTCCTGTTGGTGGAATTCGGCGCCCGGTCATCGCAGGTCGAAGCCGGACTGCTGTCCCGTGGCGTCGTGCTGCGCCAGATGGGCGGTTATGGCCTGGGCGAATACCTGCGAATCACCGTAGGGACTGGACCGAAAAACGAGCGTCTGCTTGCCGCGTTGGACGAGGTGATGGCATGACGTCTAATTCAGCCTGGATCGCCGGGCGGGGCCGTGCGTTGCATGGCGAACTGCTGGTGCCGGGCGATAAGTCGGTCTCGCATCGCGCGATCATGCTGGGCGCGATCGCCGAGGGCGTGACCCGCATTGAAGGCTTCCTTGAAGGCGAGGACACCCGCGCCACCGCGGCGATCTTCCGCCAGCTCGGCGTTCGCATTGACGCACCAAGCGATGGCGTGCGCATCGTGCATGGCGTGGGACTGCAGGGTTTGCAAGCACCAAAGGCTCCTCTGGACTGCGGCAACGCCGGCACCGCGATGCGGCTGATGAGCGGGCTGCTGGCAGGGCAGGCGTTCGACAGCATGCTGATTGGCGACGGATCGCTGTCGCAGCGGCCGATGCAGCGGGTGATCGATCCGCTGTCGGCGCTGGGTGCACGCATCGGTGCCGATGCTGGCCATGCCCCTTTGCATATCCACGGCGGCCAGACATTGCATGGTGCGCACATCGACTTGGCAGTGGCCAGCGCCCAACTGAAGTCGGCGGTGCTACTGGCCGGTCTGTATGCCGATGGCGAAACCCGCGTCACCGAACCGCATCCGACTCGCGACTACACCGAGCGGATGCTTGCCGCATTCGGCGTGCCTTGCGACTTCGCGCCGGGCGTTGCCACGATCCACGGCGGCGCTGCCCTGCAGGCAACCGATGTGCGCGTGCCAGCGGATTTTTCTTCTGCCGCGTTCTTCGTGGTCGCGGCCACGCTGGTACCGGGCTCCGAAATGGTGCTGCGCCGGGTCGGCATGAACCCGCGGCGGACCGGACTGCTGCAGGTGCTTCGAATTATGGGTGCGGATATCGTCGAGGAAGCTGCGGGCGAGCAGGGTGGCGAGCCGGTCTGCGATCTGCGCGTGAGGCATGCGAAGTTGCGCGGCATCGAGGTTCCGGTCGCCCACGTGCCGGACATGATCGACGAATTCCCAATACTGTTCGTGGCCGCGGCCTGCGCACAGGGCACGACCCTCGTGCGCGGCGCCGCCGAGTTGCGGGTCAAGGAATCCGACCGCATCGCAGTCATGGCCGCTGGCCTTCGCGCACTCGGCATTCGTATCGATGAAGCCCCGGACGGCGCGGCCATCCATGGTGGCCACCTGCATGGCGGCATCGTCGACAGCCATGGCGACCATCGCATCGCGATGGGGTTCGCGGTGGCTGCGCAAAAAACAGATGGCGAGGTCATGATTGCCGATGTCGCCAACGTGGCGACCTCGTTCCCCGGCTTCGACAGGCTGGCGCGGGACGTGGGCTTCGGCTTGCGCGACGCGCCAGGTGTCTAGCGGCCTGGATTGAACTCCAGCGGCACCACCACAGTGGCCGCAACCGGCTGTCCGTTGCGCATCGCGGGCCTGAAGCGCCAGCGACGTACCGCCTCCATTGCCGCGCGGTCGAGGAAACGGTCACCACTTGATTCGGCGAGATCCATGCGTTCCACGC
>JBBSTP010000271.1:0-2673 GCA_038235795.1 Lysobacterales bacterium
AGATCAGCCGTGGCATTCAGGTGTGTCCACGTCCCCGCCCTGTTCGAGCTTGGCTAGCCAGTCGTCTGCTTCTACGGACGTGACGTGCAGGCCAGACGCCTGGAAATCAGCCCACGCGGCCAGCGCCTCCTGACGGAGCCGCTCGCGCCTTTCCTCGCGCTCCACATACTGCTGGACAGCTTCCAACAACAGGTAGTGAGGTTTGCGATCCCGTGCTGTGGCCAACGATTGCAAACGAACTTTCGTTTCAGGATCCAGCTTCACGCTCGTGGTGATCGCGGTCATGGCAGTTACCAAGTGGTTGCACTTGGTAACACCTTATCACACCAGAAGATTGGGATGCCTGCCGCTCAGGGGGAAATGGCTACCGGCGTATCGGGGCGTGGGTCGCGCCTGAGAGGTGTTCCTAAGTGAGCCGGGGTTTCTAACGTCCATGGATCCCCGCCTTCGCGGGGATGACGATCAAGAACCATTTGTGGCGATCAAGAACCATTTGTTCAGACCGTCCCTGATTAGGTCACCACCCGATAACAGGGTCGGTAATCACCGGCGATCTTCATCCGGCGCTGTTCGACGAAGGCCAGTAGCAGTGCGTCCAGCGCCTGCATGATGTCGGGGTCACCGTGGATCAGGAACGGGCCGTGGGCTTCGATGCGGCGCATGCCGTCTTCCTTGACGTTGCCGGCGACGATGCCTGAAAACGCGCGGCGCAGGTCGGCGGCCAGTTCGAACGGCTTGCGCCCGTGGTGCAGGTCCAGCGCGGCCATCGCCTCGTGGGTCGGCACGAACGGGCGCTGCAGGTCCAGCGGGATGTGCATCGCCCAGTTGAAGAAGAACGAATCCTTTTGCTCGATGCGCTGTTCCTTCACCTTGCGGATGCCGGCGTGCATGTGGCGCGCGACCGTGACCGGATCGGCGACGATGATTTCGTAGAGGTTTGCGGCCGCGTCGCCCAGAGTGAGGCGGATAAACCGGTCGATCTGCTCGAAATATGGCGCCGCGCCGGTCGGCCCGGTCAGGATCATCGGGAAGTGGCGGTCGGCGTTTTCCTCGCGCAGCAGGATGCCCAGCAGGTACAGGATTTCCTCGGCGGTGCCGACGCCACCGGGAAAGACAATAATGCCGTGTCCCAGGCGCACGAAGGCTTCCAGGCGCTTCTCGATATCCGGCATGATCACCAGGTGGTTGACGATCGGGTTCGGCGACTCGGCCGCGATGATCCCCGGCTCGGTGATGCCGATATAGCGGCTGTGGCGCCGGCGCTGCTTGGCGTGGGCAATGGTGGCGCCCTTCATCGGCCCCTTCATCGCGCCGGGGCCGCAACCGGTGACGATGTCCATGCCGCGCAGGCCCAGCTCATAGCCGACCTGCTTGGTATAGACGTATTCCTCGCGGCCGATCGAATGCCCGCCCCAGCACACCACCAGGTTGGGGTCGCCCGGCTGCAGCACGCGGGCGTTGCGCAGCAGGCGGAACACCGCATCGGTGATACCGGCGGAGGCCGTTAGCTCGTTCTCGGATTCTGGTACCAGTTCGATGGCGGTATAGGCCAGGTCGCGCACCACCGCGAACAGCAATTCGGCGACGCCGCGGATGATCTGGCCATCGACGAAAGCCATGGCCGGCGCACCGCGCAATTCGATGCGCATGCCGCGATCCTGTTGCAGGACTTCGATGTCGAAGTTGGGGTACAGCTCCTGCGCGGCGCGTGGATCGTCCGAGGCGCTGCCGCTGGTCAGCACCGCCAGCGCGCAGCGACGCAGCAGGTCGTGAATGCCGCCGGAGGCATCGCGCAGGCGCGCGACTTCCTCGCGTGACAGGACATCCAGCCCGCCACTCGGGTAGATGTGTGCGTCGACCGTGGGAAGGGCATGGGTGGGTACGGCCGCAGGCTGCGGCGAAGTCATGGTGTCATTCATAGACCGCCCAGTTTAGCGCAGGCTAACGAAGTCTGAACCATTGCCGTCATCCGCGCGAAAGCGGGGATCCAGCGCAGGAAGGTCTGAACAATTACCGTCATCCCCGCGAAAGCGGGGATCCATGGACTTTAAGTAATTGATTGAAAAACCTCTTTGGATACAGAGCCACAAGGCTGTGAGGAGCGGCCGCCTTCGCGGGAATGACGAGCAAAGCGAATTGTTCAAAGCTTGCCTAACGAAGATGCGCAGCCAGGTTGGCTCAGGAAAATTCGATGCGGACCTGGAGAATGGCGGTAATGTCGACAGTTGCCGCTTTCACCTCACATCCAGGTCATCAATCGGCGTTCCGCCGCCTTGAGGATTTCCTCTATTTCTGCCATCAACTGGTCATGCGGAACGCATGCGCGATCAGCCTTGAGCAAGGCTCACCTTGGCGCGGAACCATCGGTCGTAGCTCGCGGCCTGTTCGTCGGTTTCGAATTCGGAGACGCGCGGATCGCGTTTCTTGTCGGTCATGGCGGCGCGCCTGGTTGCCGGATGCCCTCAGCATACGCCCAAACAAAAACGGCCGGGTTTCCCCGGCCGTTTGCTGGATCACATCCTGATGGTTTAGATCAGAACTTGTACTTGAAGCCCACCTGCACGGACCACTGCGACACGCCGGTGTTGAAGCTGTCGGAGTCGCCGTTGGCCACGCTCGGGGCGTCTGCGCCGCGGTAGTTGTACACGTACTTGCCGTTGTAGATGCCCTGCG
>JBBSTP010000272.1:0-2671 GCA_038235795.1 Lysobacterales bacterium
CGAAACATGGAAAACATCATGCTGAAGATCGACAACCTCCACGCTGCGATTGGCGGACGTGAAATCCTCAAGGGCCTTTCGCTCGAGGTGCAGCCGGGCCAGGTGCACGCGATCATGGGTCCCAACGGCGCCGGCAAGTCCACACTGGGCAACATCCTCGCCGGCCGCGAAGGCTACGACATCACCGAGGGCAGCGTGATTTTCGAAGGCCGCGACCTGCTGGCCCTTGAGCCCGAAGATCGCGCCGCCGCCGGCGTGTTCCTGGCCTTCCAGTACCCGGTTGAAATCCCCGGCGTGAACAACACCTACTTCCTGCGCGCCGCGCTCAACGCGCAGCGCAAGGCGCGCGGCGAGCCGGAACTGGATTCGATGCAGTTCCTCAAGCGCGTGCGCGCGAAACTCGCCGTCCTCGACCTCAAGGACGAACTGCTGCACCGCGGCCTCAATGAAGGCTTCAGCGGTGGCGAAAAGAAGCGCAACGAGATCTTCCAGCTCGCCCTGCTGGAACCGAAGCTGGCGATCCTGGACGAAACCGATTCAGGCCTGGACATCGACGCGATGAAGTCGGTCGCCGACGGGGTGAATTCCCTGCGCGACGCGGCCCGCAGCTTCCTGGTCATCACCCACTACCAGCGCCTGCTCGACTACATAAAGCCCGACTTCGTGCACGTTCTGGCGGAAGGCCGCATCGTCGAAAGCGGTGGCCCGGAGCTGGCGCTGGAACTGGAAGCGCATGGCTACGCCTGGATCAAGGATCGGGTGAGCCCGGACGCCGCATGAGCATATTGCTAGATTCATTGACCGCCGGTTTCGACGGTGATGCGGCGCGCCGCGCCGCCCTGGACACGTTGCTGCGCGACGGGCTGCCGCATGCGCGGGTCGAAGCCTGGAAGTACACGCCGTTGCGCGCGCTGGAGCGCCGCAGCTTTGCAATTGCACAGGCGACGACGATCGATGCGGACGCGTTGGCCAAGATTCCGGCGCCAAGGATGGTGTTCGTCAACGGGCAGTTCGATGCCGCGTCGAGCGATATGTCGGGCATTGCCGCAGGCGTGTCCGTCGAAGTCATCGATGCACCCATGGACCAGGCCATCGACGTTCCCGCCGATGCGCCGTTCGCGCGCCTCAATGCGGTGTTGGCCCACGCCGGCGTATCCATCCGCGTGGACGCGGGCATCGTGGCCGCAACATCGGTGCATCTGGTGAGCGTCGGCACGCCCCTCTCCGAAGATTCCGCTTGGCACCTGCGCCACCGGATCGAACTCAGTGCTGGCGCCAGTTGCACCGTCATCGAACACCAGCTCGCCGCTGGCGAGCACGCGCACCTGTCGACCACGCGTAGCGAGATCGTGCTGGGCTCCGGCACGCGACTGACGCATGCGCGCGTGCAGGACGAATCGCTGCGTGCGACCAGCTTCCTGCGCACAGACGCCACGCTTGCCGACGATGCGCACTACATCCGCATCGACCTCGAACTTGGCGCCGGGCTTTCACGCCATGAACTCAACGTGCGATTGCACGGCAATGGCGCGCGCGTGCATGCCGATGGCGTGTTGCTGGCCGACGGCCGCCGCCACCTGGATACGCGGCTAGGCATCGAACATCTCGGGCGCGACACCGTCTGCGCATTGCGCTGGCGCGGGTTGGCGTCGCAGCGCGGCAAGGCGGTGTTCCATGGCGGCATCACCATCCATGCGGGTGCCGACGGCAGCGAAGCCAACCTGTCGAACAAGAATCTGCTGCTGTCCGCCGATGCGGAGATCGACACCCAGCCGGTGCTGGAAATCCACGCCGACGAGGTCAAGGCCGCGCATGGCGCCACCGTCGGACAACTGGACCAGACCGCGCTGTTCTACCTGCGTTCGCGTGGCCTGGACGAAGCCGATGCACGGCGCCTGCTGACCACTGCGTTCTGCCGCGAGATTGTCACCGGCATCGACGAGGCCGGCCTGCGCGGGCAGCTGGAGTCTTCGCTGGAATGCGCGCTGGCGCGGGTGGTTGCTGCTTGAGCGGTGCGAATGAAAAGCACCCTCACCCCAACCCTCTCCCGCCAGCGGGAGAGGGAGTGAAAGCCGACTGGGCGCGGGTACGCGCCGACTTCCCGCTGCTGACGCGCACCGTGCATGGCAAGCCGCTGGTGTACCTGGATTCGGCCAATACCGGGCAGAAACCAGCCACGGTCATCGAAACTGTCGACGAGTTCTATCGCAGGCACAACGCCAACGTCAGTCGCGCCGTGCATACGCTGGGCAGCGAAGCGACGGAGGCCTACGAAGGCGCGCGCGGCAAGCTCGCCCGCTTCCTCAACGTGCGTGCCGATGAACTCGTCCTGTGCAGCGGCACCACGTTCGCGATCAACCTGGTCGCGTACTCATGGGCGCTGCCGCGCTTGCAACCGGAGGATGTGATCCTGCTGACCCGGATGGAACACCACGCCAACATCGTGCCGTGGCAACTGATCGCACAGCGTACCGGGGCGATCATCAAGATCGCGGAACTCACGCCGGATGGCGCGCTCGACCTGGACGCGCTGTTCGCGGCGATGACGCCCGCCGTGAAGCTGCTCGGCGTGACCCATGTCAGCAATGTGCTGGGCACCATCAATCCGATCGCGGCGATTTGTCGCGAAGCCCGCAAGCGCGGCATCGTGACCGTGGTCGATGGTTCGCAG
>JBBSTP010000273.1:0-2643 GCA_038235795.1 Lysobacterales bacterium
AAGGCCGAGCGGGATCGACAGCAGGACGAAACTGCCGATGATCAGGCCCGCCTGCCACGCCGTCTGTTTTGGTGAATCGCTTCCGCCGAACCCGTACCAGCGGGCGACAATGGTCACCGACAGCGCGATCGCCAACAGGTTGGTCATGAACAGGAATCCCGCGCCGCCGGCGATGGTCCAGTTCATGACCGCAATGCCGTAGCCGGCCACCGCCAGCGGCGGCATCAAGGCAGTGGCGATGGCCACGCCGACAATCATTTCGCCCTTGCGGGTGACCGTGGCGTACGCGCCGGCAAGGCCGGAGAAAATCGCGATCAGCAAGTCGAAGAAGGTGGGTTCGGTGCGTGCCAGGATTTCGGAGGTGACGTCCTGCAGCGGCGAGAAGTACACAATGCCTGCCGAGGCCACCAACGACAGCACCACGCCGATCAATAGCGACTTCAATGCATCACGGATACTGCGCAGTTCGAAGGTGGCCAGGCCCATGCCCAGCTCGATGATCGGTCCCATCAGTGGCGAGATCAGCATCGCGCCGATGATTACCGCGGCGGAGTTCTGCAGCAGACCCAGCATGGCGATGCCCGCTGACATCAGGGTCATGAACGCGTAGCGCGGCCCCAGGTGGCCGGCATCATCCACGTGTTCCAGCACCGCAATGCGGTCCGTCTTGTCGACCAGCTGGTTCTGCCGCCATTTCCGGAACCAGCGCAAGCGCGCGCGCGATGTCCGCAGGTCATCCAGGTACGAGGTCATGGCCGCAGGATACGGGTGATTTCGTCGTCCGAGAGGGTCAGACGTCGCCGTCGGTCGCCCAACCTTCGCCGCTGCCGCGCTGGCGGACGGCGTCGGAATTCAGCACGTCGCCTGCGGGGATGGACTCCTGCGCGGCCAGGCGCGCATAGATCGGGGTGAAGTCCGGGAAAGTTGCGTCGATCAGCTGCTGGAAGCTGTCGATCACGAAATAGGTCTTCTGGTAGCTGTCAATCCGGTAGCGGGTGCGCATGATCCGATCCAGGTCGAAGCCGATCCGGTTGGGCGCCGCCGATTCCAGGCTGTGGATCGATTCACCCTTCGAACTGACGATACCGCTGCCGTAGATGCGCAGCCCGTCGGACTGCTGGATCAGGCCGAATTCGACCGTGTACCAGTACAGCCGGGCCAGGTGTTGCAGCGCATCCGGCCCGATCGCGTGGGCCTTGACCCCACCACGGCCGTACGCCTCCATGTAATCGGAGAACAACGGGTTCATCAACAGCGGCACATGGCCGAACAGGTCATGGAACAGATCGGGTTCTTCGATGTAGTCGATCTGGTCCGGGCGCCGGATCCACCAGGTCACCGGGAAGCGCCGGTTGGCCAGGTGGTCGAAGAAATCCAGTTCCGGCAACAGGCCCTCGACCCCCATCAGGGTCCAGCCGGTCGCGGCGGACAGCACACGGTTCAATTCACTGAATTTCGGGATCTGGTCAGGGGTCATCCCCATCATGTCCTGCGCCTGCAGGAACTCGTCGCAGGCGCGTCCCGCCAACAGGTCGCGCTGGCGTTCGTACAACTGCCGCCAGACGTCGTGATCCGTGCTGCTGTAGTTATCCCAGGGCTGTTCGACGATGCCGGTGGCGTACACCGGCACCCGGCCCTTGTCGGTCTGCAGGTTTTCAACGCGGCGTGGCGCTGATGGCGCGCTGGTGTTGGGCGTGCTGTTCATGGCTCGATCTTAACGCCTGCGTCGTGGACGCGCCTTGGCCGCGTTCAACCGCCCCGACAGTCGGGATCGCGTCGCAGGATATCCAGCCAGCCCTGTTGCTTGGCGCACCGCGCCACGCGCTCGGCTTCGGCCTGGCGCGCGGCGTCGGCAT
Source organism: Lysobacterales bacterium (assembly GCA_038235795.1). Taxonomy (GTDB): domain Bacteria; phylum Pseudomonadota; class Gammaproteobacteria; order Xanthomonadales; family Xanthomonadaceae; genus Thermomonas. Next base: position 1,857 of record JBBSTP010000273.1, read on the forward strand.
CGGCGCCCCGTCGCGCCTTTGCCAGGCCCTTGGCCTGCAGCTGCGCCAGCTTGGCCTTGATCTGCGGCAACGCCGCCAGCGCGGCGCGCTCGCCTTCCAGGATGGCGCGATTCTTCTGCTCGAAATCGGTCGGGCCAATGTCATTGACCTTGGGCCGGATCACGATGTCCGCGCGTTGCAGCTCCAGCGCACCAAGTTTCTGGCCCATGATCCGGAAGCTCTGGTTGAGGTTGCCGAGCATGCTGGTCGTGGACGCAATCGAGCCCGCCGCCTTGCTGGAGATGTCGACCCCGATCACGAACTCGGCGCCCAGTTCGCGCGCGGCGTCCACCGGCACCGGGCTGGTGATGCCGCCATCGACATAATGCGCCTTGCCGATGGTCACCGCCTCGAACACGCCGGGGATTGAACTGGACGCACGCACGGCCTGGCCGGTGTTGCCGCGCACGAACACGGTGCGCTCGCCGGTTTCAAGTTTGGTCGCAACCACAGCGAAAGGTTTGCGCAGTTTCTCGAGCGGGCGCTGGTCGACCAGTTGGTTGACATAGTCCTGCAGCTTCTGGCCTTTGATCACGCCGCCGGAAAACAGGCTGACGTCGCGGATCTTCGATTCGTCCAGGGCGAAGGCGTTTTCCTGCATCGCGAACGCATCCATGCCACTGGCATACAGCGCGCCGACCACGCTGCCGGCGCTGGTGCCGGACACCACCACCGGCGTGACGCCGTTGGCTTCCAGCATCTTGATCACGCCGATATGGGCGAAGCCCTTGGCTGCGCCGCCGCCCAG
>JBBSTP010000274.1:0-2643 GCA_038235795.1 Lysobacterales bacterium
GCCTTCCAGCGAAGGCTCAAGTGTCGGCGTTGCGCGGGTGACTGACGAAGCCGACATCGACAATGCCATCCGCGTCGCCCGCGACTACGGCGGCGAGATGCTGATGGAGCAGATGATCGTCGGCGACGAACTGACCGTCGGCATCCTCGGCGATGTCGCGCTGCCCTCGATCCGCATCGTGCCAAAGGGCGAGTGGTACGACTACAACGCCAAATACGTGGCCGACGATACCAAGTATCTGTGTCCCGGCGTGCAAGGCGCGGACGAAGACGAGATCCGCCGCATCGCGCTGGCCGCGTTTCGCGCCGTCGGCTGCAGCGGCTGGGGCCGCGTCGACGTCATGCGCGACCGCCAGACAGGCGCGATGCACCTGCTTGAAGTGAACACCGCACCGGGCATGACCAGCCATTCGCTGGTGCCCAAGGCCGCCGCACAGTTGGGCGTGGATTTCGAGGAACTGTGCTGGCGCATCCTCGAGCAGAGCCTGCCCGCCAGCGCCGACGGAGCCGTTCCATGAGCGCGATGCTGCGCTTGCTCGGCTGGATCCTGGCGCTCGCGCTGGTGGCGCTGCCGGTGGTGGCCATGGTCAACGGCTGGGTCGGTGGCGAGCGCTGGCCGCTGCGCACGTTGCGCGTGCAGGGCGAGATGACGCGTGTGGACGACGCGCAGCTGCGCGCGCTGGTGCTGCCGTATGCGAGCCGCGGCTTCTTCGCGGTGCAACTTGATCGCATCCAGGTCGCGGTCAATGCGATGCCGTGGGTCGAGCGCGCGGAAGTGCGCAAGCACTGGCCGGACGTGCTGGAAATCCGCATCAGTGAGCATCGTCCGTATGCGCGCTGGGGCCGCGACCGCCTGCTGTCCGAGCAGGGCAGCCTGTTCCTGTCCAAGGACATCACCGTGCCACGTGGCCTGCCACAGCTGGATGGCCCGGATGCACGCGTGCCTGAGGTCGTGGCGCTCTACAACCAGGCACGCGAGCGGCTGGCCAATGCCGGCGGCGTGTGCGGCGTGGCAGTGGACCGACGCGGCAGCTGGTCGATCACCCTGGCCAACGGCACCGAAGTCGTGCTCGGACGCAATGACCCCGATGCTCGGCTGCAACGCTTCGCGCCGCTGCTGCCGCGCCTGCTCGCGCAGAACCCCGGAATGCGCCTGACCCGCGCCGACCTGCGCTACACCAACGGATTCGCCCTGGTCTGGGCCGAATTGCCGCCACCGCCCGCACTACCTGCAGCGCCGCCGCCAGTGGCCATTCCTCTGCCCCAGCCGATCGCAGTGTTGTTGCGCGGCCCGCCCTCACCCCAACCCTCTCCCGCAAGCGGGAGAGGGAGCCGTCCGCAGGAAGCAACCTCATGAACCGCAAGGGCGACAAATCGCTGATCGTCGGCCTCGACGTCGGTACCTCCAAGGTCACCGCGCTGGTCGGCGAATATTCGCCGGGCGAACCGATCGAAGTGATCGGCATCGGCAGCCATGAATCGCGCGGCCTGCGCCGGGGCGTGGTGGTCGACATCGACTCCACCGTGCAATCGATCCAGCGCGCGGTGGAGGAAGCCGAGCTCATGGCCGGCTGCGAAGTGCGCAGCGTGTACGCCTCGATCTCCGGCAACCACGTGCAGTGTCGCAACTCGCAGGGCATCGTCCCGATCCGCGATGGCGAGGTGACTTACGCCGATCTTGACCGCGTGCTGGATGCGGCCCGCGCGGTCGCGATTCCAGCCGACCAGCGGATCCTGCATGCGATCCCGCGCGATTACGTATTGGACGATTCGCAGGAGGGCATCCGCAACCCGGTCGGCATGAGCGGGGTGCGGTTGGAGGTGCACGCGCACCTGGTGGTGTGCGCGCAGTCGGCGGCGGCCAACATCAGCAAATGCGTGCAGCGCTGCGGGCTGCAGGTCGACGACCTGATCCTGTCGTCGCTGGCGTCAAGCACGGCGGTGCTGACCCCCGACGAGCGCGAACTGGGCGTGGTGCTGGTCGACATGGGCGCCGGCACCACCGACATCGCGGTGTTCGTGCACGGCGCGATCAGCCACACCGCGTCGCTGCCGGTGGCCGGCGACAAGGTCACCGAGGACATCGCGCACATGCTGCGCACGCCGACCCCGGAAGCCGAGCAGATCAAGGTCCGCTACGCGTGCGCGCTGGCGCAGATGGCGCGTGCAGAAGAGTCGATCCAGGTACCCAGCGTCGGCGACCGCCCACCGCGGCGGCTGCCACGACATTCGCTGGCGCAGGCGGTGCAGGCGCGCTACGAGGAAATCTTCGAGATGGTGCAGGCCGAACTGCGCCGCAGCGGCTTCGAGCAACTGGTGCGCGCCGGCATGGTGCTGACCGGTGGCGCCTCGAAGATGGAAGGCGTGGTCGAGCTGGCGGAGGAAATGCTGCAGATGCCGGTGCGCATCGGCATCCCGCAGCACGTGAGTGGTCTTGGCGAAGTGACCGGCAATCCGGTGCATGCGACCGGCGTCGGCCTGCTGCTGATGGGCAGCCAGCTCGAGAATCCGCGGCGCTCGATGCTGCCGGCCGGCAAGGTCGGCGGGTTGTTCGGGAAGTTGTCGAAGTGGTACCGCGGCGAGTTCTAACCAATGCGAAAAATGGGGCTTCCAGCCGCCATTTTCGCGCGGGCACGCCAGGCCA
>JBBSTP010000275.1:0-2632 GCA_038235795.1 Lysobacterales bacterium
GCCAGACGCTCGGCTTCTGCCTGCTCGGCCGCCACGCGACCAGCTTGTGCGGCTTCGGCGGCAATACGTTCGGCCTCAGCCTGCGCCGCCTGTTCGGCAACAATGCGCTCGCCTTCGGCCTGTTCAGCAGCGAGCCGCTCCTTATCGGCGTTCTCAGCGGCCAACCGCTCGGTTTCCACGCGCTGGGCCTCGGTTTGCTCGACAGCAAGACGTTCGGCTTCGGCCTGTTCGGCAGCAACACGAGCAGCTTCGGCCTGCTCGGCGGCTACGCGTTCGGCTTCGGCCTGCTCGGCGGCTACGCGTTCGGCTTCGGCCTGCCCGGCGGCAAGACGGTCGGATTCTGCCTGCTCGGCTACGCGCTCGGCTTCGGCCTGATTGGCAGCCAATCGTTCGCCCTCGGCATCCGCCGTCAGGAACGGCAGGCTGCCCTCCGGCAACGCATCACGCATTTCCCCAAGGCGCGCGGTCAGCGCCGTGAACAGCGGCACCTGCATCGGGGTGGACTGCAGCGCCAACGTGGATGCACGCACGGCTTCGGCGACGTCGCCCATCGCCGCGACGCCATCAGCGTCGGCGGGCATCGCAGCCGACATCAGGCGCTTGACGTAGCCTTCGGCCGGCGTGGTGAACGCAGTCACGGATGGCACTTCGGTCATCGCGAATGCGCCGTTCAGGGTATGAATGGCGCGCACCAGCGCGTTGTCGACATGGCTGTCGCCGGCGCGGGCCTTTGCAAGCCAGGCATCAACGGTTTCCAGATGGCTGCCGACCTCGCCTGCGAGGATTTCCAGCAGCACCGGGTCGACATGGGTGGTGACGGTTGCAACGGCTTCCTGCGCTGGTTCGGGAGTCGCGGTCCATACCGCATCCATCGCGGGCAGCACGTCCAGCAGGACTTCCTCGCCGGATGCCAGGCGGTCGGCGACCGCTTGCATTACCGCAATGTCCACGCTGATGGCCGCCTCGCTCCGCAACGCGGCATGCAGCTGCGGCAGCACTTCGCAGGTCTGGCCGACGAACGCGAGCACCGCATGGCTGGCCGGACGCGAGCCGTCCAGCACGCGGTTGAGCATGCTCTCCACATGCCAGCTGAACTCGCCAAGGGTCTTTGCGCCGACCAGGCGACCGCTGCCCTTCAGCGTGTGGAACACGCGCCGGATCGGACGCAGCAGTTCCGCATCGTCCGGAGCACGCCGCCAGGCGGGCAGCTGCTCCTGCAGGTTGCCGATTTCTTCCTCGAATTCTTCCAGGAAGATCTCGCGGATCTCGTCGTCGATCTCGTCACCTGCAGCCTCGAAACCCGCGCTGAGCGCAGGCGTTCCGGCATGGGTGGCCACGACGACGTGTCCGGCAACGGCGTCGACGGGCACTTGGCCCTCGACAGCCGATTCCAGCGCACGGTCGGCGGCTTCGTGGGCAGCGGCTTCGGCATTTTCGAGCTCGGCCTCGATGGCATCGCCACCGGGCAATGGCCAGTAAGCCAGCACTTCCAGGCTTTCACGGGTCTTGTCCAGCAGATCCTGGCGCTGGCCATGCGGCTCGCGCAGCGATTCCAGGTAGTACTCCATCCCGGCCAATGCGTCTGCCAGGGTATCCAGCTGCTGCCCGCCGGGCACCTGCTGGTTGACGATCAGCTCGGAGTGACTGTAGCGGCGCAGCGCCTCCAGGTAACCGGCGGGCTCGGGCAGGTGCAACATGCGCATCGCACCGGCGACCTCGCCAAGCAGGCGTGGCACCGGTTCCAGTACGGCGTGGTCCCAGTCGGTTTCAACGAAGGCGACGAAGGCATCGCGCACGTCGGAGAAATTGGTCGCCGCTTCGCGGGTCAATGCGCCCATGACCTTGCGCGATTCCTGCGCGAGCAGGTCGTCGCCATCGGGCGCCGCGTCATTGCCAAGCCCGGCAACCTGGTCGTCCAGAGAATGGTCGATGTAGATCAGTGCGCCGGCGACATCCAGCAGGTCCTCCTCGCTGGGCGGACGCTCGCCGCTGGCGATGGCGTGGATGATCGCGCGTTGCTCGCGGATCACGCCGCGCGCCGACTCCAGCCCGATCATGGCCAGGGTTTCGCCGATCCGGTCCAGCGACTCGACCTGCGGTTGCAGCGCGGCAACATCGGTCAAACCTGCGCGCAGCTGCAGGTCCAGCGCATCCTTGACTCGCAGCAGGTCTTCCTTCAACGCCGCCGAAACAGTATCGAGCAAGGCCCGATTGCGGCCGGCAAGGCTGCCACGCGCGTGTTCCAGTTCGGCCTCGGTGGGGTCTTGCAGCAGGCTCGGCAACGCGTCCTGCTGCAGCGACGCTTCGCCGCGTGCCGTGCGCAATTCGTTCAGCAGCGGCAGGAGCACGATCGGGATGTCGCGATGTCCGCCTTGCAGGCGCTCAAGGTAATCCGGAAGCTGTACGACGCCGCGCATCAACGCCGAGTACGCTTCATCGCGCTCGCCCACGTAATCGGCAATCAGCGCCCGCGCCAGCTGCTCCATCTCGTCGGCCACCATCGCCGGCGCCCGCAATTCCAGCATGCGCAAGGTGCCGTGCACCTGGTGCAGGTAGTCGGCGCAGCCCTGCATGCGCTCGATCTCACCCGGCGATTCGGCGAAGGCCTCGATCTCGAGCCGCGCCTGGCGCA
>JBBSTP010000276.1:0-2624 GCA_038235795.1 Lysobacterales bacterium
ACCAGCTGGGGCAGTTTCGAAATGCTGGATGAGCGCTCGCAGGCTGCCAGCAAGGCCCTGGTCGAAACGGCCATGGCCAAGCCGGATGCCGGCGGCATTGAAAAGCTGGTCGGCGACATCTACGCCACCGGCATGGACGAGGCCGCGGTCAACGCCGCCGGCATCACCCCGATCAAGCCGATCCTGGATCGCATTGACGCGATCAAGACGCCGGCTGACATCGCCGGCTACCTGCGCGATGAATTCGCCGCCGGCCGTGGCGACGTATTTGGTTTCTATCCGCAGGCTGACTTCAAGAAGTCCGACACGGTCATCGCCTACGCCGACCAGGGCGGGCTGTCGCTGCCGGAGAAGGCGTACTACCTGGAAGATGGCCCTGACGGCAAGTACAAGAGCATCCGCGACGCCTTCGTCGCTCACGTTGCCAAGCAGCTGCAGAACGCCGGCGTCGCGGCCGATGCTGCGCAGAAACAGGCTCAGGACGTGCTCGCGTTCGAGACCCGCCTGGCCAAGGCGTCGTTCTCGCGCATTGAACTGCGCGACCCGAACCGGCAGTACCACTTCGTCAGCGTCGCCGACGCCGACAAGGCGTCGCCCAACTTCAGCTGGTCGGAGTTCTTCGCCGCCAACGGCATCAAGGTCGATGGCTTCTCGCAGTCGCAGCCGAAGTTCTTCGCGGAATTCAACAAGATGCTGGTAGATGTGCCGGTCGAACAGTGGCAGGCCTACCTGCGCATCAACGCGATCGACGGCATGGCGCCATTCCTGGCGTCGAAACTCAACGACGAGCGCTTCGACTTCTACTCGCGCACCCTGCGCGGCCAGAAGGAACAGAAGCCGCGCTGGAAGCGGGTGCTGGATACCGTGGAAGGCAGCGCCGGCGAAGCGCTGGGCCAGTTGTACGTCAAGGAATATTTCCCGGCAGAATCCAAGGCAGCCATGGAGGCCCTGGTCGGCAACCTGCGCGAAGCACTGAAGGCGCGCCTGGAGAAGCTCGACTGGATGAGCCCGGAGACCAAGACCAAGGCGATGGAGAAATGGGCCAGCTTCACCCCCAAGATCGGCTATCCGGACAAGTGGCGTAGCTGGGACGGCCTGTCCACCGGCCGCGATGGCTACGTGCGGAACGTGCTGGCCGCGGCGAAGTTCAACCACGCCTTCGAAATGGCCAAGATCGGGAAACCCGTCGACCGCAGCGAATGGGGCATGAGCCCGCAGACGGTGAACGCCTACTACAACCCGCTGATGAATGAGGTCGTGTTCCCGGCCGCGATCCTGCAGCCGCCGTTCTTCGACCCGAAGGCGGACCCGGCACTGAACTACGGTGGCATCGGCGCGGTGATTGGCCACGAGATGCTGCACGGCTATGACGACCAGGGCAGTCAATTCGACGCCAAGGGCAACTTCAGCAACTGGTGGCAGGACAGCGACAGCAAGGGCTTCAAGGAGCGCACCACAAAGCTGGTCCAGCAGTTCGACGACTACGAGGCGATCGACGGCCTGCACGTGAAGGGCGAGCTGACACTGGGTGAGAACATCGCCGACCTGGGTGGCCTGACCGTGGCCTACGACGCCATGCAGAAGGCGCTGGCGGATGCCGGCAAGTCGGGCGACGAGAAGATCGATGGCTACACCGAGAACCAGCGCTTCTTCCTGAACTGGGCCACCGTGTGGCGCCGCAACTTCACTCCGGACGAGCTGAAGGTGCGCCTGAACACCGATCCGCACGCGCCGGCGAACTTCCGCGCGATGGGCGCGCCTTCCAACATGCCGGCGTTTGCCACCGCGTTCAGCTGCAAGGCAGGCGATCCGATGGTGCGCGAGGGCGACAAGCAAGTCGTGATCTGGTAATCCGCACTCCGCGCACTTCTTCCGCGCACTTGCACGCGTGGTTGCGCCAAAGGCCCGGCTTGTCCGGGCCTTTTCTTTAAGGTCGCCGCCCGGCTTGTCCGGGCCTTTGCGTTAAGCTCGCCACCCGGCGTGCGGGGGCTTCTACCAGTCATCTTCCGTCTCCATTGCCCGCATGGCCCCCCAGCGCGACAATAGCGGCATGATCGATGCAATCCGTTACCCCCGGCTGTCCAAGATCGACAGCCCCGCCGACCTGCGTGGCTTCGATGCCAGCGAGCTGCGCGCGATCGCCGATGAACTGCGCGCTTACCTGATCGAATCTGTCGGCAGGTCCGGAGGACATTTTGGCGCGGGTCTGGGGGTGGTCGAACTGACCACGGTCCTGCACTACCTCTACAACACCCCGGACGACCGCATCGTCTGGGACGTCGGCCACCAGTGCTACCCGCACAAGATCCTCACCGGCCGCCGCGACCGCATCCATACCGTCAAGCAAAAGGACGGAGTGGCGCCGTTCCCGAAACGCGAGGAAAGCGAATTCGACACCTTTGGCGTCGGCCATTCCTCGACATCGGTCTCGGCGGCGCTGGGCATGGCGATTGCCAATGCCCGCGCCGGTAACGAGCGCAAGGTCGTAGCGGTAATCGGCGACGGCGCGATGACCGCCGGCATGGTCTACGAGGCGCTCAACCATGCCGGTGGCATGGATGAGGAACCCAACCTGCTGGTGATCCTCAACGACAACCGCATGTCGATCAGCGAAGCGGTCGGCG
>JBBSTP010000277.1:0-2613 GCA_038235795.1 Lysobacterales bacterium
GCCAACAACGGATTGAGCTTGTCCACGTCGATCTTGTAAAGCTTGATCGCCCGCGCTACGTCCTTCGCAGTCAACTTCCCATCCGCTGCCAGCGCAGCCACGGCGGCGTGGGCCACGTAGTAGCGATCGACTTCGAAGAAGCGGCGCAGGTTGGCGCGGGTGTCACTGCGGCCGTAGCCGTCGGTGCCCAGCACGCTGTAGCGCATCGGCACGTATTCGCGGATCTGGTCGGCGTGGAGACGCACGTAGTCGGTGGCGGCGATCGCCGGGCCCTGGCGGCCGTCCAGCAGCGCGGTCACCCACGGCTTGCGCGGGGTCTTGGCTTCGGGATGCAAGCGGTTCCAGCGCTGGGCATCGACGCCGTCGCGGGCCAGCTCGACGAAGCTCGGGCAGGACCACAGATCAGCCTTGATGCCGAAGTCGGCATCCAGCAGGTCGGCGGCGGCAATCACTTCGCGCAGGATCGTGCCGCTGCCAAGCAGCTGCACGCGCAGTTCGCCCTTCTTCGGCTTGCCGCCGTCCTTGAACAGGTACATGCCCTTGATGATCCCCTCAGCGCTGCCTTCGGGCATCTCCGGGTGGGTGTAGTTTTCATTCATCAGGGTGATGTAGAAGTACTCGTCCTGTTGCTCGGCCAGCATCCGCTGCATGCCGTATTGCACGATCGTCACCACTTCATAGCTGAAGGTCGGGTCATAGCTGCGCACGTTGGGAATGAAGCTGGCCTGCACCTGCGACTGTCCGTCCTGATGCTGCAGGCCTTCGCCATTGAGCGTGGTGCGGCCAGCGGTGGCGCCCAGCATGAAGCCGCGCGATCGCATGTCGCCGGCCTGCCATGCCGAGTCTCCAACGCGCTGGAAGCCAAACATCGAGTAGTAGATGTAGAACGGCAGCATCGCCAGGTCATTGGTGCTGTAGCTGGTGGCCAGCGCCATCCACGAGGAGAACGCACCGGCCTCGGTGATGCCTTCTTCCAGCACCTGCCCGGCCACATCCTCGCGATAGAACATCAGCTGGTCGGCATCCACCGGCTTGTACTTCTGGCCCTGCGGCGCGTAGATACCGAGCTGGCGGAACATGCCTTCCATGCCGAAGGTGCGCGCTTCGTCCGCAACAATGGGCACGCAGCGCGGACCGACCTGCTTGTCGCGCAGGATGATGTTGAGCATCTGCACGAACGCCATGGTGGTGCTGATCTCGCGCTCGCCGCTGGCCTTGAGCAGGCGCTCGAAGGTCGCCAGCGGCGGCACTTCGAGTTGCTGCGACGCCTTGCGCCTGCGCTGCGGCAGGAAGCCGCCCAGCTGCGCGCGGCGCTCGCGCATGTATTCCAGTTCCGGTGACTTTTCGTCCGGGCGGAAAAATGGAACGGCGCCATCCTTGAACTGGTCGTCGTCGATCGGCAGCTTGAAGCGATCGCGGAATGCGCGCAGTGCGCTGTCGTCCAGCTTCTTGGTCTGGTGGGTCGGGTTGAGCGCCTCGCCGGCCGCGCCCATGCCGTAACCCTTGACCGTCTTGGCCAGGATCACGGTTGGTTGGCCGACGGTCTTCACCGCCTGGTCGTAGGCCGCGTACACCTTGTGCGGGTCGTGGCCACCACGGTTGAGCCGCCAGATGTCGTCATCGGACATGTTGGCGACCATCGCCAGGGTTTCCGGCGTCTTGCCGAAGAAATGCTCGCGCGTAAAGGCGCCGCCAAAGGCCTTGCAGTTCTGGTATTCGCCGTCGACGGTTTCCATCATGACCTTGCGCAGGATGCCCTGGGTGTCCTTGGCCAGCAGCGGGTCCCAGTAGCTGCCCCAGATGGTCTTGATCACGTTCCAGCCGTGGCCGCGGAACGCGCCTTCCAGTTCCTGGATGATCTTGCCATTGCCGCGCACCGGGCCGTCCAGGCGCTGCAGGTTGCAGTTGACGACGAAGATCAGGTTGTCCAGCCCTTCGCGGCCGGCAACACCTATCGCGCCCAGGGATTCGGGCTCGTCGGTCTCGCCATCGCCGAGGAAGCACCAGACCTTGCGGTCGGTCTTGGGCATCAGCCCGCGCGCTTCCAGGTATTTCCAGCTGCGCGCCTGGTAGATCGCGGCCAGCGGACCCAGGCCCATGCTCACGGTCGGGGTCTGCCAGAAATCCGGCATCAGCCACGGATGCGGATAGCTGCTGATGCCGCGGCCGTCGACTTCCATGCGGAAATTGTCGAGCTGCGATTCGCTGATGCGGCCTTCCAGGAAGGCGCGCGCATAGATGCCGGGCGAGCTGTGGCCCTGGATGTAGAGCAGGTCACCCGGGTGTTTTTCCGAGGGTGCCCGCCAGAAATGGTTGAAGCCGACGTCGTACAGGGTGGCCGACGAGGCGAAGCTGGCGATGTGGCCGCCCAGGTCGCCCGGCTTGCGGTTGGCGCGCACCACCATCGCCATCGCGTTCCAGCGGATCATCGAGCGGATCCGCCATTCCAGGTGCGCATCACCCGGCAGTTTCGGCTCCAGGTGCGTGGGGATGGTGTTGATGTATTCCGTGGTCGGCGCGAACGGCAGGTGCGCGCCGGCGCGGCGGGTGAGCTCGACCATGCCTTCCAGCAACTGGTGCGCGCGGCCGGGACCGTCGTTGTCGATGACCGCC
>JBBSTP010000278.1:0-2573 GCA_038235795.1 Lysobacterales bacterium
GATCCGCGCTGCCTCGTCTGTGAGGTACAGCGAATCACTGACACGATCCCATTGCCAGCCGCCGATCTGCGCCAGATCCTGGACTCGTTCGAAAAGCGTGGTATCGCGCTTGAGTTCGGTGATGTCGGTGCTCAGGGTGAGCACCTGTTCGGCCGTCTTGGCACCGGGCGCAAACTGCGGTACCGCGGTCACCGACAGCCAAATCAGCCGCTGGGTACTGAGTCGGAGCAGGCCAATCACCACACTGTCGATGGCGCGACCACTGTCCAGTGCGCGCGTGGCGGGGAACTGATCCATGGCGAGTGGGCGTCCGTCTTCATCCACCACCATCCAGTCGGTCCAGTCCGGATCGCGCGGCACGGTGCCCTCACTACCCAATCCATAGATACGCATGCCGGCGGCATTGATGTAATGCAGGTGCCCCGCACGGTCCTGGATGGTGATCGCCTTGTCGATGCCCTCGATCAGGCTCGCGTACCGCGCTTCCGCTTCGTTCCGAGAACTGAGGTCGCGCGCAACCGCGACGATCGCCGGCGCATCATCGTAGACCAGCGTGGCCGAGTGGACTTCCACCGGGAAGCGGGAACCGTCTGCCCGCATGTTGGTGACTTCGATGACATAGGTCTCACCGCGGTCCAGCGCATCCAGGACTGGAACCATATGCCCGGGCGGAAGCTCGGGGTTGAGGGTGTCGATCGGTTGGCCGATAATTTCTTCGCGTGGCCGATTGTAGGCAGCCATGCCAGCCTTGTTGAGGTCGAGCACGGTGCCATCGCGGGCGAGTACGCTGACCGGATCGGGCACCGCATCGAACAGCGCGCGATAGCGGGTGCGTTCGGCTTCGATGGCGTTTCTCGCCGTATGCAACTCGTGCGCGGCTTCCAACAGCAAGGCGCGAGTGGTTTCCGGCAATGAGCGATCGCGCGCGGTCTGTTGCAGCGACTCCCCCAGTGCATCGATCTTGACGCCGTCGGACATCGCCGTGGGGTCGGTTGCGGCCGGCCTCTGCGGCGTTTTCATCGCGCCGCCAACGCCTTGCCGACCTTGCTGCCGGTTTCCCGCCCGAGCAGGGTGGCGAGCCAGCGGCCAACCTCGGCCAGCCGTTCCAGGTCAATGCCGGTGTCGATGCCGAGCCCGTGCAGCATGTAGACCACGTCCTCGCTGGCGACATTGCCGCTGGCACCCTTGGCATAGGGACACCCGCCAGCGCCGGAGACGGCGCTGTCGATGACTGCAACACCTTCCTCCAGGCACGCGAGCACATTGGCCAGTGCCTGGCCGTAGGTGTCGTGGAAATGGATCGCCAGCGCCGGCATCGGCACTTCCGCGGCAACCGCCTTCAGCATCGCCCGCGCCCTGGCTGGCGTGCCTATGCCAATCGTGTCGCCCAATGACACTTCGTAGCAGCCCATCGCATGCAAGCTACGTGCCACGCGCACGACATCGGCCACTGCCACCGCGCCCTGGTAAGGGCAGCCGAGCACGGTGGAGACATAGCCGCGCACGCGCACGTCATCCGCCTGCGCTCGGGCGAGCACGGGCTCGAAACGCCGCAGCGATTCGTCGATGCCGGCATTGGTGTTCTTGAGGTTGAACGCTTCAGAGGCTGCGGTGAACACCGCGACTTCTTCGGCACCGGCGGCGCGTGCGCGTTGGTAACCCTGTTCGTTCGGCACCAGCACCGGGTAACGGATGCCGTCCCTGCGGGTAATCCCTGCCAGCACTTGGCTGGCATCAGCCATCTGCGGGACCCACTTCGGACTGACGAAAGCGGTTGCCTCGATGCTGCGCAGGCCGGTGGCCGAGAGTCGATCGATCAGTTCGATCTTGTCGGCGGTGCTGATCTCTGTTTTTTCGTTTTGCAGGCCATCGCGTGGCCCGACCTCGACGATGCGTACCTGAGCAGGCAGCGGCACCACTATTGCTCCAGCGTCGCCAGCACGGCATCGGCTTCGACGAATTCGCCAGCTATTGCGCGTATTTCGGCGACCACGCCATCGCGCGGGGCTTTCAATGCAAGCTCCATCTTCATCGCCTCGATCACCATCACCACGTCCCCCGCGTTGACCGCATCGCCCGGCTTGGCCTGCACCACTACCACCCGGCCCGGCATCGGCGCGCGGATGCGGTGCTCGTTGGCGTCGGCACCGACGTCCTGCCGACGATACACCTCTACCGAATGCAGGCGCAGCCGCTGTCGGCCATCGTGGACCAGCACGCGGGCATCGTCGGCGCTTGCATGCAAGCGGTGCATCGCGCCATCCAGGCGCAGGCTCAGCACGCCATCGTGCAGGCGAGCGCCACCGATCTCATGCAACGCGCCGTCCAGTTCGATCCGGTAGTCGCCGGCGTGGCCATGCGCGACCAGTTCGATGCAACCGCTTTCGACAGGCGCGCTGCCATGCGCAAACGCGAGCCGGCGCGCGCCACCATGGCCGAGCCGCCAGCCATCGACGATGCCCCATGGCGACCCGGGATCAGGGCCGGCTGCCGCACGAATGCGTGCCTGATCTTCCTGCACCAGCAGGCGCGTGGTCGCCGCCGCCAGCAGCAGATCGGGATCAAGCGCGGCC
>JBBSTP010000279.1:0-2563 GCA_038235795.1 Lysobacterales bacterium
AAGGACTGATCTTCGTATCCGCTTCGCTGAAAAGGCCCGCTTCGGCGGGCCTTTTTTTGCGCGGCGCCGTGGCTGGCGCCTGGTCGCGAACACCACCACGAATAGCACCCCGACAGCGGTTATCCTGTTGCCCTGCCCGTTCCGTTGCCGCCCGCATGCCCGCGCTGACCTCTCAGATTGATCCCCGCTCGCAGGATTTCCAGGATAACGTGGCCTGGTATCGCGAACTTGTCGCCGAGCTTGATCGCCGCCTGGCCCATGCTGCCGACGGTGGTGGCGAGCAGGCGCGCCACAGGCACACCGAGCGCGGCAAGTTGCTTCCGCGCGAGCGCATCAGCGCCCTGCTCGACCCCGGTTCGCCGTTTCTTGAAATCGCCCCGCTCGCTGCCGAGGACATGTATGACGGTGCGGCGCCCGCGGCCGGGATGGTCTGTGGCATCGGCCGGGTGATGGGCCAGGAAGTCGTGGTCGTGGCCAATGATGCCACCGTCAAGGGCGGCACCTACTTCCCGATGACGGTGAAGAAGCACCTGCGCGCGCAGGAGATTGCCCGCGAGAATCACCTGCCTTGCGTGTACCTGGTCGATTCCGGCGGTGCGTTCCTGCCGCTGCAGGACGAGGTGTTCCCGGACAAGGAGCATTTCGGGCGCATCTTCTACAACCAGGCGCGGATGAGCGCGCAGAACATCCCGCAGATCGCGGTGGTGATGGGCAGTTGCACCGCCGGCGGCGCGTATGTGCCGGCGATGTGCGACGAATCCATCATCGTCAAGGAACAGGGCACGATCTTTCTGGGTGGACCGCCACTGGTGAAGGCCGCCACCGGCGAAGTGGTGGATGCCGAAACCCTGGGTGGCGCCGATGTGCACACCAGCATATCGGGCGTCGCCGACCATTTCGCCGAAGACGAGCGGCACGCGCTGGAGATCGCACGCGCGATCGTCGGTACGCTCAACCGCAGCAAGCAGCTGCCATTGACCGTGCAGCCATCACGGGAGCCAATGTTTGCCCCTGAAGAGCTCTATGGCATCGTGCCCAAGGATGCGCGCCGTCCGTTCGACATCCGCGAGGTGATCGCGCGCATCACCGACGGCAGCGAACTGCAGGAATTCAAGGCGCGTTACGGCAAGACCCTGGTCACCGGCTTCGCCCACCTGCATGGCTACCCGGTCGGGATCATCGCCAACAACGGCATCCTGTTCGCCGAAAGCGCGCTGAAGGGCGCTCACTTCATCGAACTGTGCAACCAGCGCGGGATCCCGCTCGTGTTCCTGCAGAACATCACCGGCTTCATGGTCGGCAAGAAATACGAGCAGGCCGGCATTGCCAAGGACGGCGCCAAGATGGTCACCGCCGTGGCCTGCTCGCACGTGCCCAAGTTCACCGTGGTGATCGGCGGAAGTTTCGGTGCCGGCAACTACGCGATGTGCGGCCGTGCGTATGGCGGGCGCTTCCTGTGGATGTGGCCGAACGCGCGCATCAGCGTGATGGGCGGCGAGCAGGCGGCCAGCGTGCTGGCGACGGTCAAGCGCGACGGTATCGAGGGCCGCGGCGGCGTATGGACGCCCGAGGAGGAGGAAGCCTTCAAGGCGCCGCTTCGCGAGCAGTACGAGACCCAGGGCAACCCCTACTACGCCACCGCAAGGCTGTGGGACGACGGCATCATTGATCCGGCCGATACCCGCCGCGTATTGGGCCTGGGTTTGTCGGCATCGCTGAATGCGCCAATCGCCGATCGCACGCAGTTTGGTGTGTTCCGGATGTAGGTCGGCGTCCCCGCGGCTGGATCCTCTGGACGCTATACCGCAACAGCACCTTTACCAACGCCGGTACGCGGTTTCACGCGGCAGGCGCTGGCGGAATGCAGCCGTTCCTGCGCTGAATCGCGCCTAGCGACGGGCGCCTACAGCGCCAGCTCGTACTCCAGCTGGAAGCGCACCGTGGTGTCGGGCGCGCCGGCGGTGACTCCGGCCAGGACGGCACCGTCGTACTTGATCTTGCGGCCCGACGGGAGCCGCATGGTGCCGAAGATCGCCGGTCCCAGTTTGGCTTCATGCCGGCCCAGGTCGCCCAGCGCGCCCAGCTCCCCGAATCCCTGCAGCCCGAATTCCAGCGCCGGATTACCGCGATGCTTCCACTGCCACGAATATCCAACGTCCGTTTCGGAACCATCGACCAACTCGCGCGCAAGTTCGAAGTTGATGTTGAATTGCTCGCGCCCGACCTGGGTCTGGAACAGCGGGCCGAATTCGATCTCGTTCAACCCCTCCGCGCGGTTATGCACGACCTCGACCAGCAGGCCGACGTCCAGCCAGTGCTTTCCGGTTTCGGTCAGCAGGAAGATGTTCTCGGACTTGAACTCCTCGATCTGGCCACCCTCGCCCGGTGCCCGCGAATAAAACACGGCAAGCTCGGTGAACCAGCGTGGGGTGACGCCATAACCGACGTCGAACACGTACTGCTGGCCATCACCTTCATCGGTGCCGTTGTAGTTCTGCCAGCCACCACGGAATTCCAGTTCAAGCTCGCGGTGTTCGACTTTGGGCAGGTAGACCTTGGAGGC
>JBBSTP010000280.1:0-2543 GCA_038235795.1 Lysobacterales bacterium
AAGCAACTGGTCCAGCGCATCGACCAGTTCGTCTCGCACCACAATGCCAACGCCAAGCCATTTCGCTGGACTGCCACGGCTGATTCGATCCTCCAGAAGCTGCATCGACTTTGCTCACGTATCAGCGGGACAGCACACTAGCAGCGCTGGGCCATCATACGGCGGTGGCGTCCAATCTCCGCTCGGTATCCTGCATTCGGTCGAGGACGTGCTCGGAAGCGACGTCCTGGCCCAATTCGCTCAACTCGGGGGTCATGCGCAGCCGGCCCTTTCGAGCGCTTGGCCATCTTCGTCACAAGGCTCACGAGCCGCGTGATCTCGTGCTCGCTCAGCGGACTAATCTGCAGGTCCAGATCGGCGCGCTGGTCGGCCACCTTCTCCTGCTCGCGCCGGTGGCACTCACCACAGCCTGCGCGTGCCAGGTAAGGTTACTGAACCTCACGAGGATCCCGTCGGAGGATCAATCGAACGGGAAGAAGGGCGATGGGGATGAAGGGGGTCATGGGGAGACGAAGTCACGCGCTACGACAAGACAGCGCGCGGCTTCTTGTGCGCCATTCATCTAACGGTTGCTGTGGTTTGGCTCAATAAATGACACGCCTTGAATTTCATCCACGCTTTCTAAAACCCCATTGCCAGATGCCGGCTGCACACAGCAACGCGACCAGCAAACCGCCGATCGCGACCAGCACACGCCCAGTCCATCCCAGCGCCTTGCCGGTATGCACTGGGTATTGCCAAGCCAGGAAGCGATCCGCCGGGTGGCCGCTGTCGTAGCCCAACATCCCACGCAGTGCACCGGTGCGGTCGTCGATGGACACCTGTTCGGAGCGCACACGCAGCGCCTGCTCGCGCAACCCTGGCTCCTTGAACGCAATCCGGTAGACGCCCTTGTCGAGTACATGGCTCAAAAACCAGGGCTGGAATCCCGATGCTGCGGCCGGCAGGAATGCGCGGGCATGCGCGACAGCGCTCAATGCCGGGGTGCCGTCATCCACCGGTTGCTTCTGAAGCTCGCGCAGTGGCTGCGGTGTGATCGTGGCAACCAGCCCGACGAGCGGACGGAACACTTCATTGGCAAGGTTCAGATAGACGCCAGTGAACGCGAATGCGATAGCCAATGGCAAGGTCCACAAGCCGACCGCTCGGTGCAGGTCATATACGAACCGGATGCCGGTGGCATCGCGCTTGATCTGCCAGGCGGGTTTCCAGCGTTGCCAGAAATGCTGCAGCTTGGCAAGCGAGCCAGCGTGTGTCGGTGCCGGCCGGACCGCAGAGCCGTTGCGCTTCCCAAACCTTGGCAGGCTCAAGTAGAAACCCATCAGCGAAAGCGCGAGCCAGCCTATTGCGACGCCGCCAAGAATCCAGTTGCCCCAGCGGCCTGGCAGGGTCAAGGATCGGTGCAGGCGATCAATCAGGTTCTGTCGCGATAGCGCGATATGGCCAAGCCGGGCTGCAGGGTCGACCGGTCAAGGCAAGGCGATTGCTATGATGAAATTTCCAACACTTGAAAGAATACTCATGCGCATCCCGATCCGCTTCTTGTCCCGACTCGTCGGTTTCGGCGGAGCATTGTTGATGACGGCTTGCGCTATGGCCGCACAAGGCGGCGACATGCTGGTCGAAAAGACTCTCAAGACGCCCGAGGTATCGGCACTGCAGGCGCCAGCGCAACGTATCGGTGAGTTCGCCGAAGTCAACGGCGCGCGCATCTTCTACGAGGCGCGCGGCAACGGACCTGCAATGTTGCTGGTGCACGGCTATCCGTTGTCGGGTGCGCTGTTCGCGCGGGTGCGTGACGCGCTGCAGAGTGACTACAAGGTGATCACGCTTGACCTCCGCGGCTACGGCAAGAGCGAGGCGCCCGGAACGCCCGACTCGGTCGATGTCTACGCGAAGGATGCGCTGGCCGTGATGGACAAGCTGGGCATCGACAAGGCGATCATCGGCGGCATGTCGATGGGCGGGCCGATCGCGTTGTCGATGTACCGCGAGGCGCCGCAGCGTTTCTCGGGCCTGATCCTGATCGACACCATCGCCGCGGCGGCGAGCCCGGCCGAGGCGGGCCTGTGGAACGGCATGGCCGACATGATCCGCGCCGGCAACATGGAGGCGGTGATCAAGACGCTGCTGCCCGACATGCTGACCGGCCAGACGCGCATGGAGCAAAAACCCGTGGTGGACTACCTCGAGACCGTGATGAAGCAGGCGAGCAAGGAAGGCGCGATCGGCGGCGCGGTCGCGTTGGCAAAACGCCCCGACGCCAGCGCCCTGCTGGGTCAGATCAAGGTGCCGACGCTGATCATGGTCGGATTGGCCGACGCGGTCTATTCGTTCGAGATCTCGCGCCGCATGCATGAGGCGATTCCGAACTCGAAGCTGGCCATAATTCCCGGCGCGTCACACGCCGCGGTGTTCGAACAGCCGGGTCATGCGGCGGCGGCGATCAGCGACTGGGCCAAGTCACTGCAAAAGTAACGACGAGAGTGACGGCGCCGGCGCGCGCAGGCGGTCTTGCGCAGCAGCGGCGCAAGACCGCTGCT
>JBBSTP010000281.1:0-2543 GCA_038235795.1 Lysobacterales bacterium
CAGGCGTTCGGCCACGTCCGCGAGCGCGGTGACCTTGGTCGCGTCGGGTCCACTTTCGAACCCGTGCGAAAGGATGCAATGGCCTTTCATTGCGCCACGCTTTGCGCGATCACGGGCTGCCCGACACGCAAGGTGCCGGTGCCCAGGATGCGTGCGCAGAGACCGCCCATGCCACGCATCGCGTTGTAGCCGCCGGTGCCGAGTGCAGCTTCCATCCGCGAACACGGGTCGCAGGGACCGGTCCCTTCCAGCAGCACATCACCTATCATGAAACGGCGCCCCTTCAAGGCAATCAGTGGAATGCCCGAGACCAGCAGGTTGCGCCGCAGCTGCGCCGGAGGAATGGCCGCCATGCCCGCGAGTGCAGCGATGACGGGCAGGTGTTCGGCCTGCAACAGGGTCACGCCACGCTTGCCGCTGCCGCCGTTGTAGCGATCGCCCGTCAATCCGGCGCCGGCGGTCGCCTCGGCCTGCTCGACCTCGACCATCGCCATTTCGCGCCCGGGACGCAGTCCAATCCATTCAACCCGCCCCGCGCGCGGGAACTGCGCGAACAGGTGGGCGAGCGGTGATTCCGGGGACAGTGGCGACATTCGTGAATGCTAGCATCGGCGCATGCTGCCGCCCGCCCATCCTGCTCCTGCCGCCACTCGCGCTGTGATCCGCATCGATGCCCTGTCCTATGCAGCCTCGCTTGCTGCGCGCGACCTGGGCGACATCGACCTGGTCGTCATCCACTGCACCGAGCTTCCGGACCTGGCGACGGCCCGCGAGTACGGCGAGCGCGTTCTGCATGCAGCCAGCGGCACCGGCAACAGCGGCCATTTCTATATCGACCGCGATGGCGCGATTGTCGAATACGTCGATGTCGGCCACGTCGCCCATCACACCCGAGGCTACAACCCGCGCTCGATCGGCATCGAGCTGATCAATATCGGTCGCTACCCGGACTGGCTGGATTCCCGCCGCCAGGCGATGGATGAGGCCTACACCGACGCACAGATCGAGGCCTTGGTCAGCCTGTTGCGTGACCTGTGCACGCGGATTCCCGGTCTGAGTCAGATTGCAGGACACGAGGATCTCGACCTCGACGAGGTGGAGGCCAGCGACAACCCAGCGCTGCGCGTGCGCCGCAAGCGCGACCCGGGCCCGCGATTCCCGTGGCCGCAAGTGCTTGATTCGGTCCCGCTGCAGCGGCAGTTCGCCGGCATGGCGCCCTTATAATCGGCGGATGAATCCCCCCGTCTTCGAACCTGTTGTCCACGAGTTGGTCGAACTGCTGTCGCTGGAACGCCTCGAGAACAACCTGTTCCGTGGCCAGAGCCGCGACATCGGCACCAAATATGTATTCGGCGGCCAGGTCCTGGGCCAGGCGCTGTCCGCGGCGCAAGCCACGATGGACGACGCGCGCGGACCGCGCGACGCCCATTCGCTGCATGCCTATTTCCTGCGCGCCGGCGATATCGAGGCACCGATCGTCTACAGCGTCGATCGCACCCGTGATGGCGGCAGTTTCTCGGTGCGCCGGGTCACCGCGATCCAGCACGGCCAGCCGATTTTCTTCCTGGCGGCTTCGTTCCAGCAGCATGAGCACGGCGCCGAGCACCAGCTGTCGATGCCGGAAGTGCCGAAACCCGAGGACCTGGAGCGGTCACCGAAGCTGTCCCCGGAACAGTTGGCGAAGCTGCCGAGCAAGGTCCAGCGCTGGCTGTCGCGGCAGGGTCCGTTCGAGTTCCGCCACGTGTATCCCCGTGATGAGCTCAACCCGCCCAAGCGGCCGCCGTTCCAGCACGTGTGGTTTCGCCTGACCGAACGTGTCGGCGATGCGGCCGAACTCCATCGCGCCCTGCTGGCCTATGCCAGCGACTTCCACCTGCTCGGCACCACGACCTTTCCGCACGGCATCAGCTACTACCAGCCGGACGTGCAGATGGCCTCGCTCGACCACGCGCTTTGGTTTCATCGTGCGTTCCGAGCCGACGACTGGCTGTTGTATTCAATCGACAGCCCCAGCGCGCAGGGTGCACGCGGTCTCGCGCGCGGACAGATATTCGACCTGCAAGGCCGGCTGGTCGCCAGCACCGCGCAGGAAGGCCTGATCCGTGTGGTCGGCGCTGACAAGGCCGACGCGCCTTTGCATCCGAAGGGCTGAGCCGTGAGAAAAGTCTTCACCAGCGCGCGGCTCGAAAACGTGGAAGCAGTGGCCGAACTGCTGCGCGCCGAAGGCATCGAGGTGCGCATCAGCGAAGGCCGTTCGTATCGCGGCAGCCGCCGCAGCACGTTCAGCTATCGCGAGGGCGACAACGCCGACCCGCAAGCTGCGGTATGGATCCTCAATGCCGACGACCAGCCGCGCGGGCGCCAATTGCTGCGCGATGCCGGCCTGCTGGAGAGTACGCGCGCGGGCGATAGCAGCTACCTGCCGCTGTCGAGCCTGGACAAGGCCAAGGATCCGGCCACGCGCAAGGCCAGCAACCGGACCCGGATGCGGCTGGTCCTGCTGGTGCTGATCGTGGTGGTGAGCGCCGTGATCTGGTACTCGC
>JBBSTP010000282.1:0-2532 GCA_038235795.1 Lysobacterales bacterium
CTCACCCTGAGCACCGACATCACCGAACTCAAGCGCGATACCACGCTTTTCGAACGAGTCCAGGATCTGGCGCAGATCGGCGGCTGGCAATGGGATCGTGTCAGTGATTCGCTGTACCTCACAGACGAGGCAGCGCGGATCGTCGGCGCCCTGGTCGTCCCCGCCACGATGTCCGATTTCCTTGTCTGCCTGCGGGAGGGCGACCGTCACCGCATGCATGAGGTGTTGGCCGAATCCATCCAGGGCACCGGGTTCGAACTCGAACTGCAAGGCAGGCAAGCCAACGGTACGCCGTTCTGGATCCGCATGATTGGCGAATCCGAATCCGGCGGGCCGGGCGCAGACCATCTCACGGGCACGGTGCAGGACGTCACCGACCGCAAGCGCGCGGAGGAATCCTTGCGCGTGCACGCACAGACCGACGCCCTCACCGGCCTGATGAACCGCGACGCGATCCTGGCCCAGCTCGACACCCGGCTAGGCGACCTGGTGAGCAACCAGATCGCGCTGCTGTACATCGATCTGGACCGCTTCAAGATCGTCAACGACGTGCTTGGCCACAGCGCGGGCGATGACTTGCTGGTGTCGGCGGCGCGACGCATGCGCGAAGCGATCGGCAGCGAGGGTCTGATCTCGCGTTTTGGCGGTGATGAGTTCGTGGTGATCTGCTCAGTCGACGATGACGCGACGCGTCCGGAGCGTCTCGCCAAGCGGATGCAGGACGCATTCTCCGAGCCATTCCGTCTGCATGGCGATGAATTCAATGTCACCACCAGCATTGGTATTGCCCGCGCACCATCGGATGGCGATACCTCGCAGCAGCTGATCCAGAGCGCCGACCTGGCGATGTACGACAGCAAGCGGCGCACGCGCAATGGCTGGCAGGCGTTCTCACCGGAGCTCGCGGTGCGCCAACAGGAACGCCTGAAAACCGAGACCCACTTGCGGCGGGCCCTGGACAAGGGCGAGTTCCACCTGGTGTACCAGCCACAGGTGGATCTGCGCACCGGCCGCATCCTGTATGCCGAAGCACTGGTGCGCTGGCGCAACCCGGAACTTGGCGAAATGCGGCCGGATCATTTCATCGACCTGGCCGAAAGCACCGGCGACATCATCCGCATCGGCAATTGGGTTCTGCGCGAGGCCTGCACGCAAATGCGGCGCTGGCGCGAGCAGGAACTGCCGGTGCAGCGGATGGCAGTCAACGTCTCCTATCGGCAGTTCACCGGCGACGATCTCGGCGAAAGCGTGCGCCAGGCGCTGCAAGACGCCGAACTTCCGGGCTGCGCGCTGGAACTGGAGTTGACCGAACGAGTACTGGTCGACGATGCATCCGATACCCTGGACACCTTCGCCCAACTGCGCGCGCTGGGCGTGCAACTGTCGATTGACGACTTCGGCGAGGGCTACAGCGCCTTGAATTACTTGCGCCGGCTGCCGATCCACGCGCTAAAGCTCAGCCATTCCTTCCTGCGCGGAGTCCCCGGCAAGCCGTCCGACGTGGCGATCTGCCAGGCCGTCGCCGGCATCGCCCACAGCCTGGGTCTCGGCCTAGTCGCCGAAGGCGTGGAAACCGAGGCGCAGCGCGACTTCCTGCTGCGCCTTGGGGTCACCGTCGGCCAAGGCTTCCTGTTCGCGCCCGGTCTTCTCCCCGGCGAATTCGCCAAACGCGTCGCCGCCCAACAGGACAACACATGACCTTGGCAAATCCCTGGCAGCTTCGCCCCATCTGCGGCGAGGACGATGCGGACATGGCCGCGATCATCCGCACGGTCATGCCCGAATTCGGCGCCATCGGCAGTGGATTCGCCATCGCCGACCCGGAAGTGGACTGGATGAGCCGCGCGTACGCCGAGCCACGCCACGCGTATTTCGTGGTCGAGGCCAGCGGCCGCGTCCTGGGGGGCGCCGGCATGGCGCCTCTTATTGGCGGCGACAACGATACTTGCGAGCTGCGCAAAATGTACTTCCTGCCCGAAGCGCGTGGCCTTGGTGCAGGCACTGCGATGATGCAGCGCTGCCTGGACGCTGCGCGCGACGCGGGCTTCAATCGCTGCTACCTGGAAACCCTCGCGGGGATGGACGCCGCGATGCGCCTGTACGATCGCAGCGGCTTCCAGCGCATCCCCGCACCAATGGGCGCAACAGGCCATGGCGGTTGCAATGCGTTTTATCTGCTGGAGTTCCGGTAACTCGGATACAGCGCGAAGCTGGAACATCGGCTTCCGGTAAAATGCCGGATTCCCGTTTCCTCCTGCAGGATTTCCCATGCAACTCGCCAACGTCCGCGCCGTGATCACCGGCGGCGTCTCCGGCCTCGGCTTGGCAGTCGCCGAACACCTGGTCAACCACGGAGGCAACGTCGCCCTGTTCGACGTCAATGACGACAAGGGTGCGAGTGCAGTCGCCGCCCTCGGCGATGCCAATGCTCGCTACTTCAAGACCGACGTTACCGACGAAGCCGGCGTGTCCGCCAATGTCGACGCGGCGCGCGCTTTCCTGGGCGGCCTCAACGCCACCATCAACTGCGCA
>JBBSTP010000283.1:0-2513 GCA_038235795.1 Lysobacterales bacterium
ATAGGCGCGCGACTGGATCTCGATGCCGTTGATGTTAAGGATGTCCAGGCCGCCGGAAACTTCCTGGAACACGTTGTGGTTGCCGGTCAGCGCGTCGCGGCTCTGGTCGACATAGGCCAGCTTGACGGTGGGACCCATGTCGATCTCGCCGGAGTCCGGCGTCTCCTGCCCGGTGATCATCCGGAACAGCGTGGACTTGCCGGCGCCGTTGGGGCCGATGATGCCGACGATCGCGCCGTTCGGGATGCTGAAGTTGAGGTTGTCGATCAGCACGCGATCGCCATAGGCCTTGCTGACGTTCTTGAACTCCACCACCTTGGCGCCCAGGCGCTCGCCGGGCGGGATGAAGATTTCATTGGTCTCGTTGCGTTTCTGGTAATCGACGGCTTGCAATTCTTCCATCCGCGCCAGGCGTGCCTTGCCCTTGCTGCGGCCGCCCCTGGCATTCTGCCGCGACCATTCCAGTTCCTTCTGGATAGCTTTCTGGCGCGATTTCTCCTGGTTATCTTCCATTTTCAGGCGATCACCCTTCTGGGTCAGCCAGTCGGTGTAGTTGCCTTTCCACGGAATGCCGCGGCCGCGATCCAGCTCCAGGATCCATTCGGCGGCGTTGTCCAGGAAGTAGCGGTCATGGGTGACCGCAACGACTGTGCCGGTATAGCGGGCCAGGAACTCTTCCAGCCATTCCACCGACTCGGCGTCCAGATGGTTGGTCGGTTCGTCCAGCAGCAGCATGTCGGGTTTCTGCAGCAGCAGGCGGCATAGCGCGACGCGGCGCTTCTCGCCGCCCGACAGCTTGCCGACGATGGCATCCCATGGCGGAAGGCGCAGCGCGTCGGCGGCGATTTCCAGCTGGTTTTCCAGCGTATGCGCGTCGCCGGCTGCAAGGATCGCTTCCAGCCGTTCCTGTTGCTTGGCCAGCGCATCAAAGTCGGCGTCTTCCTCGGCGTAGGCGGCGTAGACAGCGTCCAGCGCGGCCTGCGCGTTCAGCACTTCGCCGACGCCTTCCTCGACGACCTCGCGCACGGTCTTTTCCGGGTCGATCTGCGGCTCCTGCGCAAGGTAGCCGACCTTGATCCCCGGCTGCGCGCGCGCTTCACCCTGGAAGTCGGTATCCACGCCGGCCATGATCTTGAGTACGGTCGACTTGCCCGCACCATTCAGCCCCAGCAGGCCGATCTTGGCGCCGGGAAAGAAGCTCAGCGAGATGTCCTTGATGATCTGGCGCTTGGGCGGGACGATCTTGCTGACACCATTCATGGTGTAGATGTATTGGGACATCGGGGGCTCCGCAGGCAAGCAGCGGCGCCTGCACGTGGCAGCGCCGCGAAAAAGGATTGGATAACCGCGAATTATAGCGGCAATGCCAACGCCCATCGAAGCCGGGGCGACAAACCGCTAAACTTGCAGCCCCTGTCCGATGCTGGAGCGCCGATGTTTTCCCGTGCCCACCTGATTGCCGGATTCGACCCTGAACTCGCCAAGGCGATTGCCGACGAGAACCGCCGGCAGGAAGACCATGTCGAGCTGATCGCCTCGGAAAACTACGCCAGCCCGCGAGTGATGGAAGCGCAGGGCAGCCAACTGACCAACAAGTACGCCGAAGGCTATCCGGGCAAGCGCTATTACGGCGGCTGCGAATACGTCGACGTCGCCGAACGCCTGGCGATCGAGCGCTGCAAGGAGTTGTTCGGAGCGGGCTCGACGGAGGGAATGTATGCGAACGTGCAGCCGCATTCGGGCTCGCAGGCCAACCAGGCGGTGTACCTGGCGCTGTTGCAACCGGGCGACACCATCCTGGGCATGTCGCTGGCCCATGGCGGCCATCTGACCCACGGCGCAAAGGTCAACTTCAGCGGAAAGCTCTTCAACGCCGTTCAGTACGGCGTGGACGAGCACGGCATGATCGATTACGACGAAGTCGAGCGCCTGGCGCTGGAACATAAACCCAGGATGGTGGTGGCCGGCTTCAGCGCGTATTCGCAGGTGGTCGACTGGGCGCGCTTCCGCGCCATTGCTGACAAGGTCGGCGCATATCTTTTCGTCGATATGGCGCATGTCGCCGGCCTGATCGCCGCCGGCGTGTATCCGAACCCGGTGCCGCATGCGCATGTGGTGACGTCGACTACCCACAAGACGCTGCGCGGGCCACGCGGCGGGATTATCGTGGCCAGCCGCGCCGCCATGGGCGAGAAGGCCGAAGAAATCGAGAAGAAGCTGCAGTCGATCGTGTTTCCCGGCATCCAGGGCGGCCCGCTGATGCACGTGATCGCGGCCAAGGCGGTGGCGTTCAAGGAAGCGCTGGAACCGGAATTCAAGACCTACCAGGCGCAGGTCGTGAAGAACGCGCAGGCGATGGCGAAGACCCTCATCGCCCGTGGCTACAAGATCGTGTCCGGCGGTACCGAAAACCATCTGATGCTGATCGACATGATCGGCAAGGGCGTGACCGGCAAGGCCGCCGAGGCCGCGCTGGGTAAAGCCCACATCACGGTCAACAAGAACGCGGTGCC
>JBBSTP010000284.1:0-2490 GCA_038235795.1 Lysobacterales bacterium
ATCAAGCAGTTCCGGCAATGGGGCAGCAAGACGCCGGGGCATCCCGAGCGCAAGCACACGCCGGGCGTGGACGTCACCACCGGTCCGCTGGGACAGGGCTTTGGCAACGCGGTCGGTCTGGCCATCGCCGAGGCGCAGCTGGCCGCCCGTTACAACCTGCCCGGACACGAGATGGTCGATCACCGCACCTGGGTCCTGGCCAGCGATGGCGACCTGATGGAAGGCGTCTGCGCCGAGTCGGTATCGCTGGCCGGGCACCTGCAACTGGGCAAGCTCAATGTCCTGTACGACGACAATTTCGTCACCCTTGCCGCGGGCACCGACATGACCTTCACCGAGGATCGCGGCGCGCGGTTCGCGGCGTGCGGCTGGCACGTGCAGCATGTCGACGATGGCAACGATCTCGACGCACTCGACGCCGCGTTGCAGGCGGCGCGCGACGAAACCGCGCGACCGTCATTGGTGGTCGTGCGCACGCATATCGGTTTCGGCTCGCCGGAGCAGGACAGCTTCAAGGCGCACGGCTCGCCATTGGGCGAGGCGGATGTGCGAAAGACCAAACAAAACCTCGGGTGGCCGTTGGAGCCATCCTTCCTGGTGCCCGATGAGGCACGCGAGCATATGCGCAAACCCGGTGAACAGGGCGCCGCCGCGGAGCGGGACTGGGAGCAGCGTTTCACGGCGTATGCGCGGGCCGAAACGTCCCGCGCCACCGAATTCGAGCGCAGCCTGCACGGCGGCTTGCCGGATGGCTGGGACGCGGACATCCCGATATTCCCGGCCGATGCCAAGGGCATGGCCACGCGAGTAGCCTCGGGCAAGGTGATCAATGCCATCGCGTCGAAGCTGCCGCAGTTGACCGGCGGCTCCGCCGACCTGGATCCTTCGACCAAGACCGCGATGAAGGGCCTCGGCGACTTCAATCCGGTACCCGACGGAGACGCGGACGACGACGACATGCAGGGTTCCGATGGTGGCGGCTGGAGTCATGCCGGACGCAACCTGCACTTCGGTGTGCGTGAACATGCCATGGGCGCGATCGCCAATGGGTTGGCCGCGCACGGCGGCTGCCTGCCGTTCACCGCGACCTTCCTGGTCTTCGCCGATTACATGCGTCCGCCGATGCGGCTGGCGGCGCTGTCGAAGCTGCATGTGATCCACGTGTTCACCCACGACAGCATCGCGGTGGGCGAGGACGGTCCGACCCACGAACCGGTCGAGCAGATCGCGAGCCTGCGCGCAATCCCGGCGCTGACGGTGATCCGGCCCTGCGACGCCAATGAAGCCGCGGTCGCCTGGCGCGTTGCGATTGAAACCCGCGATGCACCAGTGACGCTGGTCTTCTGCCGGCAGGACGTGCCGACCCTTGACCGCGACAGATTCGCCAGTGCCGATGGGCTGCGGCAGGGCGCCTATGTGCTCGATGTCGACGCCGATGCGGCGCCTGCCTTGATCCTGATCTCCACCGGCTCGGAGGTGCACCTGATTGTCGAGGCCGCCGCGCGCCTGCGCGCCGAGGGCGTGTCGGTGCGCTGCGTGTCGATGCCGAGCTGGGAATTGTTCGAGGCGCAATCCGACCAGTATCGCGAAAGCGTGCTGCCGGCCTCGGTCACTGCGCGATTGGCCGTTGAAGCCGGCGTGCCACAGGGTTGGTCGCGCTATGTCGGCGACGCTGGGGAGATGCTCGGCGTGGATCGCTATGGGGCTTCTGCACCGGGCGATACCGTGATGGAACAGTACGGCTTCAGTGTCGACAACGTCTGCGAACGCGCACGGGCGATCCTGGCGAAGCGATGAGCGGACCACGCAACAACAGTGTGGGCCGCAAGCCTTGGTTCCTCTAGCAGCAACCTGCGTCGCGCCCGAGGATGCCAATGCCCAGTGACCCCAGCATCGTCTTCCTGCTTGATGTCGACAACACCCTGCTCGACAACGATCGTTTCAGCGCCGATCTGGACGAGAGATTGCTGCGCGATTTCGGCGCGGACGGAAAGCACGCCTATCGCGGGCATTACAGGGCGCTGCGCGACGAGCTCGGATACGCCGACTACCTGGGCGCCGTGCAGCGACTGCGCGGCGAATTCGATGACGATCCCAGTCTGCTGCAACTGGCGTCCTTCATCCTTGATTATCCGTTCGCCGAGCGGCTCTTTGCGTGCGCGCTGGAGACGATCGCGTACTTGGACACGCTGGGCGTGCCGGTCATCCTGTCCGACGGCGACATGGTGCTGCAACCCCGCAAGGTGCAGCGCTCCGGGCTGTGGCAGGCAACTGGCGGACGCGTGTCGATCTACCTGCACAAGCAGCGCCGGCTGGACGCCGTGCGTCGAAACTGGCCGGCCCGGCATTACGTGATGGTCGAGGACAAGCCGGCGCTGCTCGCCGCCATGAAGCGCGAGATGGGCCCCACACTGACGACGGTCTTCGTTCGCCAGGGTCACTACGCGCAGGAACAGACACTCGCGCCGGGCGATCCGGAACCCGATATCA
>JBBSTP010000285.1:0-2420 GCA_038235795.1 Lysobacterales bacterium
GGCAAGTTGTTCCCGAACTTCGCCGGCTACGAAGCCAGGATCGAGCCCCTGCTGGAGAGCCGCGGACTGACGCCCAAGTAAGCGCTTATCGGGTTTCCATGAAAACGCCGCCGACAGGCGGCGTTTTGTTTTGTGGTTTCAGGCATGCAGGCCGAGTGGATCCGAGCATGCCCCTGTAACAACTCCTGAAGCTACACCCGGACCCATGCGTAGTGCCGGATCACGCAGCAGGATGCTGCGAGCGGCCTGCTCGTCCGCTAGCGTCAACTCGACCAGCGCACGCATGTCGCCCGCAACGAACGAGGCGATCGGCACACCATCGCGCAACAACAGGCGTGCGCCCCGCTGCCGCGGCACTTTCTCCCCGACGATGATCCCGCCGAGCAGGTTCAACGGGTCGCTGGCCGACACCGCGATCATTGCGCCGTCATGCGCACGCTTGCGCACCGCGCGCAGGCTGGCCACCGCCTCGGGCAACGCGAACTGCTGGCCGACAACACCAGCGATGAAGCGGCCGCCGCGAACCTCGCCACGCGCTTCAAGTCGTTGGTACACGCGCAACAGTTCCCGCCACGGCGGCAACCATGGTGCTTCGCGTTCCAGCAGGCGCCAGCAAACCACGCCATAGCGGCGAAGCAGGACGCGGGCGACGTGTTCAAGGTCTTCTCCTTCGCCTGTCTTCCGGGATGGGTCGGAAGGAGATTGCTCGACTCGCCGCGCCAACGACCACCGACCGGCATCGGCAATCCCCATCAGCGACGCACGCCGCCCGCGGCGGCCAAAGCCGGAAGGCCGTTTCGATGCCGGTACCAGCAACGCACGCAGGCCGGAATAACTGTCGCAGCTCACCCGCCCGCGCGCCACGAGTTCGGCCAAGGCATCTTCAAGTTCGGTCTGCAGCAGGCCGGCCGCATCCATCAACTCATCCAAGAACAGCGCGCCGCGTTCCTGCAGGTAATCGACGACTCTTTGCGCACGCGACGAAACAGTGGCTTCATCATCGCGGCTGCCTGTCGCCAACCGCGTCCACCGCGCAAGTTCGCGGCGTGGCAGCAACACGATGGGTGCTGCAAGCACCAATGCACCACCAGATGATTCGCCGCCACTCGCACGCAAGCGGGTCCAAGCAATGCGGCCGGCTGTGCACAGGTCATCCAACCAGGCGATGGAATAGTCGTTGATGCGCGCCGGCAGCACTTCGGACTCCCAACTGTCGGCGGCGGCTTCAAATCCTTCCAGTTGCGCCAGCACGCCGGCCAACGCATCCGGGCCGCTGCCGCGTGTCCCAGGCGAAACGCGCTGCCAGTCGCACAGGAAGCGCACGTAGTCGCGCACGTCGACGGGTTCAATCTCGCGACGCAGTTTGCCCATGGTGTTGCGGTGGATGCGCGCCAACAGGTGGCGCTCGCACCATTCGTCATGCGGCGCTCCGGGACTGAAGCGCCCACGCATCACATACCCTTCCTGTTCCAGCGCGAGCAAGGCAAATTCGACGTCGGGAACCGGCGTGAAAAAAGCTTTTGCGATTGCGGCGGCAGGCACTGGTCCCAACGCGCCGAGTCGCGCACGCACCATTTCGCGCAGGGCGTCCTCGCGTGTCCATGCCTGGGCATACGCTGCGGGCACCTGGATCACCGGCTGCATCGGTGCGTCGGGATGCACCGCCTGCAGCTGCGGCACGCGCTCGGCGGTGACCCATAACAAGTCGCCATCAAACTGAAGCGTGGTGGCACGCCGATCCTGGGCCAAGGCTTGCAACAGATCACTCCAGCCTGAAGCCTCCGCTTCGCCCCGCATGAACACGCCCGCGCCCATCAGGGCTTCGTGCATCTCGTCGACATTGGCGGCCTGCGGCCACGCATCTTCGCGTGCCGCTTCGATCGCGCCTGGATCCAGCCTGCCGAGGTCCCCGGCCTGCTCCACGCCGCTGAAGCCCCGCGCCTGCACCGCGCGGGTGCGGCGTTCTTCCAGCGGCGCATCATCGAGGAACGAGTAGGGCCGTGCGCTCAGGATTTCCGCGGTGAATGGCGATGGTCCGGTCAGGTCGCGCGCGATCACCTCGACGTCACCGTTTTCCAGTCCACGCAGCAAGTCCAGCCAGCCGTCCACGTCCATTGCTTCGCGCAGGCAGTCATGCAGGGTCTGCGCGACCAGCGGATGGTCGGGAATTTCGCGCTCGCCGACGATGTTCTCCAGGCACGCGACCTGGTCCGGGAACACGGTCGCCATCAGGTCTTCAGACTTCATGCGCTGCAACTGCGGCGCGACCTTCTTGCCGCCCAGAAAGCGCGGCAGCGCCAGCGCGGTGGTCGCGTTCCAGCGGAAACGCGCGGGGAACAGCGGCGCATCCAGCAGCGCCTGTACCAACACCTGTTCGGCATTGGTGGAATGCAGATAGCTCATCACTTCGATCAGCGGGA
>JBBSTP010000286.1:0-2413 GCA_038235795.1 Lysobacterales bacterium
CAGGTTGACCTCATTGAACGAGGTCAGCATCGCGATGGAGTTCTTGGAGTGCATCAGGCGCTCGGCGATGCGCTTGCGCATGCGGGTCATAGGCACGCGCTCTTCCGGTCGCGCACCTCCGCTGATACCTGGCGTCTTGCCACTGGCGTAGTTGATGATGTCTTCCTTGGTCACTGCGCCGCGGCGGCCCGACCCTTCCACCTGCGCGGCATCCACGCCTGAGGTATTGGCAGCGAATCGAGCACCGGGCGGCAGGCCGTCGTTGCCCGACGGCGAGGGCGCCTTCTTCGTCGATTCGGCCGGCGCAGCGGCTTTCGCGGCAGCAGCCGGTTCGGCCTTCTTGGGTTCAGGCTTGGCTTCGTCCTGCTTCGGTGCATCGGTCACCGCGCCTTCCTCGATCACCGCGAGGACCTGCTGGCTGTTGACGGTGGCGCCTTCCTCGAACCGGATTTCCTTGATCACGCCATCGACGGGCGACGGCACTTCCAGCACCACCTTGTCGGTTTCAAGGTCCAGCAGGTTCTCGTCGCGCTTGACCGAGTCGCCGGCCTTCTTGTGCCAACTGGCGATGGTGGCATCGGAAACGGACTCGGGGAGAACCGGAACTTTGACTTCGGTGACCATGCTGACGTCCTATCGGAATTATTTGTATGGAGCGTGCGAATGTGTGGCGTGCGTAAGGGCTTGCTTGGAGGCGTGCGGGTAGGTTACTCGGCGCAGGTATCGCCGCCGACGGCGTTGACCAGCGCGTCGGCGACCAGCTCGGCCTGCTCGGCGACGTGTTCGGCGAAATGCCCTGCAGCAGGCGATGGTGACGGCAGGCGACCGGCGTAGGACACCACCTGCTTGCCTTGCAGGCAGGCACTCAGGTGGTGCTGGATCTGATACCACGCGCCCTGATTCTGTGGTTCTTCCTGGCACCAGATGATCTCGCAGGCGCCGGCGAAACGCTGCAGTTCGGCGATCAGTTCCGGACGTGGGAACGGGTACAGCTGTTCCACGCGCACCAGCGCAACATCCTTGATCTCCTGCTTCTGTGCCTGTTCCAGCAGGTCGTAATAGACCTTGCCGGAGCAGATCACCACGCGCCGCACGTTCTTGACGCTGGACAACGTGTCGGGGACGTTGCTATCTGGAATCAGGCGCTGGAATTGCCCGGTGGCGAGCTCGTCCAGGCTGGAGACCGCCAGCTTGTGGCGCAGCAGCGACTTGGGCGTCATCACCACCAGCGGCTTGCGCGTGCTCATGCGCATCTGCCGGCGGATCATGTGGAAGTCCTGCGCCGGCGTGGTCGGTGAGCAGACCATCATGTTGTCCTGCGCGCACAACTGCAGGAAGCGTTCCAGGCGCGCCGAGCTGTGTTCCGGGCCCTGGCCTTCATAGCCATGCGGCAGGAACAGTGCCAGCCCGCACAGGCGATTCCACTTGGCTTCGCCGGATGACAGGAACTGGTCGATGACCACCTGGGCGCCATTGGCGAAGTCGCCGAATTGCGCTTCCCAGATGTCCAGCGTCATCGGGTCGGCGGTGGAATACCCGTATTCGAACGCCATCACCGCTTCCTCGCTCAGCAGCGAGTCGATGATGGTCACGTCCTGCTTGTTCTCGACCAGCTCGCGAAGCGGCAGGTAGTACGCGTCCGTGGCCTGGTCGTGCAGAATCGCATGGCGGTGGAAGAAGGTGCCGCGACCGCTGTCCTGGCCCACCAGGCGCAGGCGATAGCCCTCCTTGAGCAGGGTGGCGTAGGCGAGGTTTTCGGCAAAGCCCCAGTCGGCTGCCTGCGTGCCCGCTGCCATCTTGCGGCGATCGTCGTAGATCTTGGCCACGCGCGGGTGCAGCTTGACTGCGTCCGGAATGGTGGTGACCGCGCTGGCCAGTGCATCCAGGGCCTTGCGCTCGACCGTGGTGTCGGTCTTGTCGGACAGCTTGCCAGCCAGGTACGGCGTCCAGTCGACGGTGAATTCGTCGATCTTGGGCGGCATCAGCTCGGTGGTGACCTCGCCGGCGTCAAGCTTGTCGCGGTACCTGTCGACGTAGGCCTGCGCCTCGTCGCTGGAGATACTGCCCTCGGCGGCAAGGCGCGCCACGTAAAGTTCGCGCGTGGTCTTCATCGCGCGGATCTTCTGGTACATCAATGGCTGGGTGGCGGCTGGCTCATCGGCCTCGTTGTGGCCGTGGCGTCGGTAACACACCAGGTCGATGACCACGTCCTTGCCGAAGCGCTGGCGGAAGTCGAATGCCATCTCGGAGACAAAGGCCACCGCTTCGGGATCATCGCCATTTACATGCAAGATCGGCGCGCCGATCATCTTGGCGACGTCGGTGCTGTACAGGGTCGAGCGTGCATCCTCGGCGGCGCTGGTGGTGAAGCCGACCTGGTTGTTGATCACGATGTGGACCGTGCCGCCTACAG
>JBBSTP010000287.1:0-2378 GCA_038235795.1 Lysobacterales bacterium
GCGGTCGAAAACGAGCCTTCGGCAAACAGCCGGCGCATGAAATTGGGGATGCGAAACGCGACCCAGAATGCGTCGGTCATCCAGCCCGCGCCGAACACCGTGCTGAAGCTGATGTCGCGGACCAGCCCGAACACCCGGCTGAGCATGGTCATGCTGGCGAACGATGCGATCCCGCGGGCCATGCTACGCCCAGGTTTCCCCGTCTTTAAAAGCGGATCCGGCGGCAGGTGCGGCGGCAAGGCGGCACTCATGTGGCCCATCGCTGGTGTCGGCCAGGGCTGTTGACCCAAGCCATTGAATCCGCCATAATTTCGGGTCTACCAGACTCACTCGATCGTTGGCAGCCTTGCCAGCGGACGATCCTTTCAGCCCCAAGTACCACTGCTTTCAGCAGAACCAATTCAGGATTCCCGTCGTGGCCAATATCAAGTCCGCCAAGAAGCGCGCCAAGCAGACCGTCGTGCGCAATGCCCGCAACGTCGCCCAGCGCTCCATGTTGCGTACCGCCGTCAAGAAGGTGATCAAGGCGATTGACGCCAATGACGCCACCGCTGCCACCGAAGCCTTCGCCAGCGCGCAGCCGCTGCTCGACCGGTTTGCTGCCCGCGGCTTGATTCACAAGAACAAGGCGGCCCGTCATAAGTCCCGTCTCACCGCGCGCATCAAGGCCCTCGCGGCCGCCTGATCGCTCTCCCGCCTCGGCGGGACGTGCTTGAAGCCCGGCTCCGGCCGGGCTTTTCGTTGCGCCGGTTCTACTGGCACGCGTGAGTACATCTTGCGGCGTGGGCACGTTCTGCTGGGTGGTGCTGATGCCGCATACGCGAAACCCGGCCATCGCCGGGTTCGTCGCATCATGCATGCTTGCCTCAAGCATCGTTGCCCGCGTCGAAGGGCAGCGCCGCCTGCTCTGCTTCAAGTGCGTCTTCGCGCAGTCGGTCGAAGAACGCCTGCACCGCCAGCATGATCGGCCAGGTGCCGTCGCGCCCGATCGCCGAAACCGTGTACCAAGGCTGCTCCCAACCGAGTTCGCGAACCACCGCTTCGGCGGCTTCGCGCACTTCGTCTTCGAACATCAGGTCGGTCTTGTTGAGCACCAGCCAACGTGGCTTCTCGAGCATGCCGGGATCGTACTTGCGCAACTCGTGCTCGATCGCGCGCACCTGTTCGGCAGGCGACGCTTCAACGCCGCCGCTCATGGGCGCCAGGTCGACGAGATGCAGCAGCAGACGCGTTCGCTGCACATGGCGCAGGAACTGGCTGCCAAGGCCAGCGCCGTCCGCAGCACCTTCAATCAGGCCCGGGATGTCGGCGATCACGAAGCTGCGGCCGGGCTCCACGCTGACCACGCCCAGGTTCGGGTAGAGGGTCGTGAATGGATAATCGGCCACTTTTGGCGTTGCCGCCGATACCGCGCGCACGAAGGTCGACTTGCCCGCATTCGGGAAACCGAGCAAACCGACATCGGCCAGCAGCTTGAGCTCGAGCTTGATCGTGCGCTCGTCGCCTTCCTCACCCGACGTTGCCCGGCGCGGCGTGCGGTTGACCGAACTCTTGAAGTGCATGTTGCCGAGGCCGCCCTTGCCACCGTGCGCAACCAGCATGCGCTGGCCGTGGGCGGCGAGGTCGCCGATGACTTCGTCGGTATCGACGTTGTGAATGACGGTACCGACTGGCACGGTGATCACGGTGTCCTCGCCGGCCTTTCCGTACATCTGCCGGCCCATGCCGTTCTCGCCGCGCTGCGCCTTGAAGCTGCGCTGGTGGCGGAAATCGACCAGGGTGTTGAGGTTTTCGTCGGCCTGCACCCAGACGTCGCCGCCGTTACCGCCGTCGCCGCCGTCCGGCCCGCCGAGCGGGATGAATTTCTCGCGGCGGAAACCAATGCAGCCATTGCCACCATTGCCTGCGGTTACGGTGATTTCGGCTTCATCGACGAGTTTCATGGGCGGATTGTCGCAGTGTTGAATGAAGTGGGGACGAAGCGGGAACGAAGTGGACTGGAAAAACGTCAGGACCGCGAAAACGAAAAACCCCGCCGAAGCGGGGTTCTTCGCGATGCCTTCTAGCGATTACGCGCCCGTGACAACGCTGACGGTGCGGCGCTTCTTCGGGCCCTTGGTGGAGAACTCCACCTGGCCGTCGATCAGCGCGAACAGGGTGTGGTCGCGACCGAGACCGACGCCCATGCCCGGATGGAACTGGGTGCCGCGCTGGCGGATGATGATGTTGCCGGCTTCGATCGCCTGGCCACCATAGATCTTCACGCCGAGGTATTTCGGGTTGGAGTCGCGGCCGTTGCGCGAGGAACCTACGCCCTTTTTATGTGCCATGACTGCGTCTCCTTAATTCTTCTTTGAATCGGTTTTATCGTCGGAACC
>JBBSTP010000288.1:0-2376 GCA_038235795.1 Lysobacterales bacterium
AGCCGGGGAGTCAGGATCGCTACCCGCATCCCGCGCTCGCGGTAGTTGTGCGCCGACTGCAGCAGGGTGGTGGTCTTGCCGGCGTTCATCGCCGAAAAGTAGAAGTAGAGCTTGGCCATGCACGGATTCTACCGGCGCACAAGGCTGGCCAGCATGGCCCGTTACTTCGACAATGACCGCCAGATGCGTGCCCCTGCTCTCAACGGACTTAACCCCCCGCAACGCGACGCCGTTCTGCACACCGAAGGCCCGTTGATGGTGCTGGCCGGTGCCGGCAGCGGCAAGACCCGCGTCATCGTCGAGAAGATCGCGCACCTGATCGCCAGCAAGCGCTATCCGGCCAAGCGCATCGCCGCGATCACCTTCACCAACAAGTCGGCGCGCGAGATGCGCGAGCGCGTGGGGCGGCGGATCAAGGGCGATGACGCACAGGAACTGACCGTCTCCACCTTCCACTCGCTGGGCCTGCGCATCCTGCAGATCGAACATGCGCGTATCGGCCTGCGCCGCGGATTTTCGATCTTCGATGCCGATGACAGCGCCGGCCAGATCAAGGACCTGTTGCCACCGGGCAGCAAGCCGGACGCGGTCGAGGCGATGAAGCAACTGGTGTCGCGCGCCAAGAATGCCGGGCTGTCGCCGGAGCAGGCCGCGCAGG
This sequence comes from Lysobacterales bacterium, assembly GCA_038235795.1. Taxonomy (GTDB): domain Bacteria; phylum Pseudomonadota; class Gammaproteobacteria; order Xanthomonadales; family Xanthomonadaceae; genus Thermomonas. Next base: position 659 of record JBBSTP010000288.1, read on the forward strand.
CCGCACGCAGCGGGCGTGAGCACGAAGCGGCATCGCTGTACACCCGTTACCAAAAACGCCTGAGCGCATTCAATGCGGTGGATTTCGACGACCTGATCCGGCTGCCGGTGGAGTTGCTGGAATCCGATGCCGACTGCGTGTCCGGCTGGCGCGAACGCATTGGCTATCTGCTGGTCGACGAATGCCAGGACACCAACGACGCCCAGTACCGACTCCTGCGTGCTCTGGCGGGCGATGCCGGCCAGTTCACCGTCGTGGGCGACGACGACCAGAGCATCTACGCCTGGCGCGGCGCCAATCCGGACAACCTGCTGCAACTGGGTACCGATTACCCCGCGTTGAAGATCGTCAAGCTGGAACAGAACTACCGCTGCTCCAACCGCGTGCTGCGCGCCGCCAATGCACTGATCGCGCACAACCCGCACGAACATCCGAAGACACTGTGGAGCGATGCGGCTGACGGCGAGCGCATACGCATTTGGGAATGCAAGGACGCCGCGCACGAGGCCGAAAAAGTCGCCGCTGAAATCCAGTTTGTCGCACAGAAGTTTTCTAATCAGGGCGGGCAGGCGCCGTGGAGCGATTTCTGCATCCTGTTCCGCGGCAATTTCCAGAGCCGCGCGCTGGAAAAGGCGATGCAATTGCTGCGCATCCCGTATCACCTGAGCGGCGGCACTGCGTTCCTGGACCGCGGCGAGGTCAAGGACGCGCTGGCGTGGCTGCGCTTGCTGGCCAATCCCGAAGACGATGCCGCGTTCCTGCGCGCGGTTGCCTCGCCGCAGCGCGGCGTTGGCGCGACCACGCTGGCGCGGCTGGCGGAACTTGCGGCCCAGTCGCACATGCCGTTGTCGCGCGCAGCGGAATCGGTAGCGGTCGGCAAGCAGTTGCCCGCACGCGCGGCAAACGCGTTGCAGGGCTTTTCCGACATCGTCCGCAGCCTGCGCGGCGATGCCCATCACCTGCCACCCGCGCAGCTGGTACGCCAGCTCAACGAGCGCTCGGGATTGCTGGCCGCGCTGCGCGCGCTGTGCAAGAACGAGGCGCAGTTCCAGGCGCGCCGGCGCAATCTGGACGAACTTGCTGACTGGTTTGATGGACCCGTCTCTTCACAAAAACGTCCGTCCGGCCCGGGAGAACTCGCCGCCGCGCTTGTCTTGCTGTCGCATGCCGACAAGGGCGATGCCGGCAACCAGGTGCGCTTGATGAGCCTGCATGCGGCCAAAGGCCTGGAATTCCGCTTCGTGTTCATCATCGGCGTGGAAGAGGGCAACCTGCCGCACGAGGCCAGCATCGAGGAGGGTCGCCTGGACGAGGAACGCCGCCTGCTCTACGTCGGCATCACCCGCGCCAAGCAGCAGCTATGGCTGTCGCATGCCAGCACCGCGCAGCGCTGGGGCAACAAGCTGCGGTTGTCGCCGAGCCGCTTCCTGGACGAGCTTCCGGCTACCGAGCTGCAGCGCGATGGCGCCGACCCGATCGCCGATGCCGCACGCAAGGCCGAGCGCGCCAGCGCCGGGCTGGCCAACATCCGCGCCCTGCTGGCGGACTGAAACCGGCATCGTCGCTACACTCGACCCAACATTTTCCAGGAGCGCGTGATGCGACGGACCGGCCCGATCCTGCTTGTGCTTGCCCTGCTCACTGCGTGTGCAGGTACGCCAGTCGCGCGTGGACCCGCGGCGCGTGCGGCGGAGTCGCGGGTCACCGACATCGACGAC
>JBBSTP010000289.1:0-2367 GCA_038235795.1 Lysobacterales bacterium
CCGCTGGTTCCCTTATTTGGGCAACGAGGCCACCTGTGTAATCCGGGTGGAGACCGCGCATGGCAGCGCCTTGTTGACCGGCGACATGGGCGAGGTGATTGAACAGGCACTGCAGAAGCGCGCGCCGAGGGATCTGCGCAGCGACGTGGTGCTGGTGCCGCACCACGGCAGTGCCGGTTCTTCGAATGCCGGCTTCATCCGGGCCACAGGTGCGCGACTTGCAGTCATCTCCACGGGCGCAGGCAATCGCTTCGGCCATCCCCGGCCCGTCGTGGTGCGGCGCTGGTGCGATGCGGGTACCGAGGTCGTCGATACCGCGCGGTCAGGCGCCTTGCGAATCTGGCTGGGAGCGGATGGACTGCAACTGCAGGAAAAGCGCACGTCCTTGCATCGGTTGTGGGACGCTGCGCACCGGCGTAATGGAACCGCTGGGCTATGCTACGCACCCAATACATGACGGCTGAAGCGCCGGAGGATTGACGCGTGCTGGAACTGGTCCGGGCTGGTGGTTGGCCGATGATCCCGTTGGTGCTGCTGTCGGCGATCGCGCTGGCGATCATTGTCGAACGCTTCTGGAGCTTGCGCCGCACCCGCGTGCTACCGCCAGGGTTGGGCGAGGAAGTGCGGGTCTGGGTAGCGCGCGGCAAGCTGCTGGACCCGGCGCATGTGGATTCCTTGCGATCTACCTCGCCGCTGGGTGCATTGCTGGCGGCCGCGCTGGATGTCCGCGGTCGCAGCCGCGAGGAGATCCGCGAACGCGTCGAGGACGTTGGCCGCCACCTGGTGCACCGGATGGAACGCTTTCTCAACACCCTCGGCACCATTGCCGCTGCCGGTCCATTGCTGGGCCTGTTCGGCACCGTGGTCGGCATGATCCAGATGTTCCTGGGCATCCTCGACCATGGCATCGGCGACGCCAACCAGCTGGCCGGCGGCATCGGCAAGGCGCTGGTCTGCACCGCCGCCGGCATGGTGGTGGCGATCCCGGCGCTGGCGTTCCATCGCTATTTCCGCGGGCGCATCTCGGCGTATATCGTCGACATGGAGCACGAGGCGATCCGCCTGATGGATACATTGGATAGTTTGCCGACGCCGCCCAAGGCCGGTTGAGACACTGACCATGCGGATCCAGGACCATCGCGCCGACGACACTCCGGAGATCAACCTCATCCCATTGATCGACGTGATGCTGGTGCTGCTGATTTTCTTCGTGGTCACCACCACCTTCGACTCGCGTTCGGTTCTGAAACTCGAGCTGCCGCGCGCCGATGGGCAGCCCGCGGAAGCCCAGGCCAAGGCGCTGAGCGTGCTGGTCAATGCGCAGGGGCGCTATTTCGTGGGTGACCAGGAGGTGCTGCGTACCGATGTCGAGTCGCTCAAGCAGGCCCTGCGCGACGTCGCAGGTGAGGATCGCGAGCGCAGCATCCTGCTGCGTGCCGATGCACGCACCCAGCATCAAGCCGTGATTACGGCGCTGGATGCGCTCGGGCAACTGGGCTTCCGGCGTGTTGCGATCGCCACCGCGCCCGAGCCGGGCAAGCCTGCCGCAGGCAGGGCCGCGCGGCCGTGAGCGACACCCCGACGTCGATCACCTATCGGCGAATGCGCCACTACGCGCGCCCGTACTGGGGGCTGATTGCCGTCGGGATGCTGGCGATGTTGCTGGAAGCAGCTGCCAGCTTCGGGACCCTGTGGTTGCTGGGTCCGATCGTCGACGACATCTTCGTTCGCCACGATTTCACTTATTGGCTGCCGGCAGGACTGGTGCTGCTGTTGTTGTCACGTGGGTTCTTCGGCCTGGTTGGCGACTACGCGATCGCCCGTTCCGGTCGAAACGTCGCGCGCGACCTGCGCATGCAGATGATGGCCAAGTACCTGGCCTTGCCCGGTTCACGTTTCGATGCCGAACCGGTCCCGACCATGCTGACCAAGCTGGGCGCCGACAGCGAGCAGGTCGCGCAGGCGGCGGTTGATGCGTTGAAGGTCATGGTCAGCAATACGCTGGGCATCATCGCGACCCTGGCGGTGATGCTCCTGACCAGCTGGCGGGTGTCGCTGGTGCTGTTGCTGATGGCCCCGCTGATGGCGTGGATGATGGGCAGGGTCGGCAAGCGCTACCGCCGGCTCAACCATGCGATCCAGGAGGCCTCGGCCGACATGCTGCAGACCGCCGACCAGGCCCTGAATGCGCAGCAGGAAGTGAAGACCTATGGCGCGCAGGACAGTGAAATGGAGCGCTATGGCAAGCAGACCAGGCGCAACGTGGTGCTGTCGCTGAAAATCGAGGTCACCCGCGGCACGCTCTCGATGTTCGTGCAGGTGTTGGGCGCGATCGGGATGGCGGTCATGCTGGTCGCGGCCGGGTTC
>JBBSTP010000290.1:0-2346 GCA_038235795.1 Lysobacterales bacterium
ACCCGCTCGACCCTTGCCAGCAAGGAAACGGTGAAGTGGGAGGACGGCAACGAATATCCGCTGATCAAGGTGGAAGTGTCGTCGTCGTCGCATCCGTTCTATACGGGCCAGCACAAGATCCTGGATACCGGTGGTCGCGTGGACAAGTTCCGCAAGCGCTACCAGCAATAGCGGAAAAAGCGCGACCCGCGTCGCCCGACGGCCACCCCAGCGGTGGCCGTTTGCGTTTACGGCACCCGAACGCAATCCGCACGCACGGCCAGGGCCAGGGGCCAGAACCGCGTGGGTGGTGGCTATCCGGCATCCACCTGTACGTTTGGCCGAGCATCAGCTCCAACCCGCTATGAGATACTGAACGACCCAGCGCGGCTTGCCGTCGTCTTGCGCGACCGCAGCTGCAGCCGTTCGAAATACAGGAGCGCGTCGTGTCGCAACTCGATCAGATGACCCTAACCGCCGGCGACAAGTCGGTCATCCTGCCGGTGATCCAGCCGGTGCTCGGCCAGCCGTGCGTCGACATCGCGGCGCTGCCCAAGGAGACCGGCTGCTTCACCTACGACCCGGGCTTCAGCGCCACTGCCAGCTGCAAGTCGGCGATCACCTACATTGATGGCGAGGCCGGCGTATTGCTGTACCGCGGCTACCCGATCGAGCAACTCGCCGAGAAATCGACTTTTACCGAGGTCGCCTACCTGCTGATGCACGGCGAACTGCCGTCCAGCGGCGAATTGTCGAAGTTCGAGCACGAGGTCACGCATCACACGATGATGCACGAGGCCTTCCGCACGTTCCTGTACGGGTTCCGCCACGACGCGCACCCGATGGCGATGCTGACCGGAATGCTCGGCTCGCTGGCCAGCTTCTACCACAATGACCTGGACCTGGAAGACCCCGAACAGCGTCGCCTGGCCGCAGTGCGCCTGATCGCCAAGGTGCCGACGATTGCCGCCGCCTGCCACCGCTACTCGATCGGCTGGCCGATCCGCTATCCGAAGAACAACCTCGACTACACCACGCGCTTCCTGCACATGATGATGGAAGTCCCGAGCGAGCCGTTGGAACTCAATCCGGTCGCCGCCCGGGCGATGGACCTGTTGTTCATCCTGCACGCCGACCACGAACAGAATGCGTCGACCTCGACCGTGCGCCTGGTCGGTTCCACCGGCGCAAATCCTTATGTCAGCGTCGCCGCGGGTGTTGCTGCGTTGTGGGGTCCGGCGCATGGCGGTGCCAACGAAGCGGTGCTGAAGATGCTGGCCGAAATCGGCCGCCCGGAAAACGTGCAGTCGGCGATCGACAAGGCCAAGGACAAGGAGTCCGGTTTCCGCCTGATGGGCTTCGGCCACCGCGTGTACAAGAACTACGACCCGCGCGCGGCGCTGGTGCGCAAGATGACCCACGAGGTGCTGGCCGCGCTCAACGTCAACGATCCGCTGCTGGACGTCGCCCTGAAGCTGGAAGAGGCCGCGCTGAAGGATGAGTACTTCATCCAGCGCAAACTCTACCCGAATGTCGATTTCTACTCGGGCATCATCTACAAGGCGCTCGGCATCCCGAACGAGATGTTCACGGTGATGTTCGCAATCGCGCGTACCGCCGGCTGGGTGAGCCACTGGCTGGAACAGCAGGAAGACCCGGAAAACCGGATCGGGCGACCGCGCCAGATCTATACCGGTCACGCCACCCGTGATTACGTCGGGGTTGGCCAGCGCTAAGCCACGTTCGATCCTAAGCGAAGAAAGCGCCCCGCATTGCGGGGCGTTTCGTTAGTGCGGGGCTAGGCCCTGAGGCCTGCTCAAGCTGAAGTGGTGGGCGAAGCCGGCCTGTCGCGCTTCAGGACGCTTCGTAGCCGGCGATTTCCCCGGCCGCCAGCAATGTGCGTAGCTGGGCCAGCGAGGCGCGCCGCATCGGCTTGCCATCAACGCCGGACAGCGGCGCCTGGCGCAGCACGTCCGCCGGCAGCACGGTGACGTCGAAGCTCAGGTCCTCGGCGCTGAACAGCCAGACCGGGAAGTCGCCCTCGCGGTCGCGGTCCAGGCGCAGGTGGCGGCTGCGCGAACTGGTGGGGATGTCGTGTTCCTCGAACCAGCGCGGCACCGCATCGACATCATCATTGTGCAGGTGCAGGGCGACCTCGGAGTTGGCATCGGCGGTGGCCTCCAGGGTGGCGCCCACCAGCCGAGGTTCGAAGTCGCGGAAAAATTCCAGTGCATGCACGGCGGCCTCGCGCCGGCGCCGGACCTCGACGACCTGCTCACTGCCCAGGAACAGGCGCTGGTATTCGCGCAGTGCGCCCTCGATCTCGCGATTGCGCGGCAACGAGGCATCGTCATGGATTCCAAGCCG
>JBBSTP010000291.1:0-2322 GCA_038235795.1 Lysobacterales bacterium
GCGTGGGGTGACGCCATAACCGACGTCGAACACGTACTGCTGGCCATCACCTTCATCGGTGCCGTTGTAGTTCTGCCAGCCACCACGGAATTCCAGTTCAAGCTCGCGGTGTTCGACTTTGGGCAGGTAGACCTTGGAGGCTGCACCTGCGTGCGCCGGGAGCGACAACGCCAGTGCAGGCGCAGCCAGAGCAACCGCTATCAATACGACTCGAAGCGTCTGCCTTTGGAGGGTATGGATGGACGTACGGGTGTTGGCGCGGCGTGGGAAGACCCCCATGTTTTCATTCCTGTCAGGATGAGCAAAGCAGTGATTGCGTAGAACACCAGTTGCATGCCCGACGGCCTCGCGTCGTACCCGATCAGGGTATGCAGCGTCTGTCCCAGCAGCGACTGATTGGAGAGCAGTCCGGAGGTATCCCAGACCTGCTGGGAAAGCGGCGGCAGAACGTCGGCCTGGATCAGGAAGTGCGCCGCCTGCGACGCAAGCCCCGCTGCCAGCAGCAGGACCATCCAGTTCGTGGCGGTGAAGAAGTGGCGCAGCGGAATGCCGAGCAGCCCGAAGTACAGGGCGACGCCTACCGCGCCACCCGCCAGCAACCCGGCCGCGCCGCCGGCGGCCATCGAGGTGGCGTCCGATCCGCCAGCACCCATTCCGTAGAGGAACAGAACGACCTCGGAGCCCTCTCGCAACACGGCCAGCGCGACCACCAGCATCAGGGCACGTATCGGCCGCTCACCCGCCACGACCTCGGCGCCCACGGCCTTCATCTGCATCGCAAGTTCGCGGCCATGGCGCGCCATCCAGATCGCATGCCAGGCCAGCATCAGCACGGCAGCCAGCAACACGCCGGCGTTGAGAAGTTCCTGCCCCATGCCTTCGGCAGCGGCGGCGATGCGGCCCGCTCCCAGCGCCAGCACAACGGCGCCGGCGAGGCCCCAGGCGACGCCCATTGCCACCCAGCGGCCGCGCCCGGCGAGATCACGCGTGGCGGCAAAGACAATACTGATGATCAGCGCGGCCTCGAGGACCTCGCGAAAGACCACGATGGCGGTGGCAAGCATGGCGTGCGCTCCGGAAGTCGGCTATCGGGCGATGAGGTTGCCCTTGGCGGTGTCCATGTGGAACTCGCCAAAGAACGGATAGCTCCCGGGGCGAAGTGGGCCGATGTAAACGACGATGCTGCTACTGCCGGCGACCACTTTTTCCCGGTTCAACTCGTAGCTTTCGAACTCTTCGGCTGTCGTGTCGCGGTTGACCACGGTGAGCTTGATCTTGCGGCCCGCCGGCACGACCAGATCCGCGGGCTGGAACCGGTGGTCTTTAATCACCAGGCTGACCTCGTGAAGATCGGCGGCAGCTGCGTCGGCATGACCAAAGGCAAGGCCGAGCAGGACAAGGCAGGCGGGAATCATTCGGGACATTGCGCACCTCCAGTAGATGCCCAAATGCTAATCGTTCCCATTAGCAAATGCAATCGATGATCAACTGAACGTGGCGCGGTTGGGTATTCCTGATGGACCGCACGTTTCCTGCCTGGGCGGCGACTTGCAACCTGCGGTTGACGTGTTCATGCAGGAATTCGCCGCAAAGTAGTGATAGCCTCGACGGCCCACCCCCGTGGAGACCCGAACGATGGCCATCTGGAAAGACCCGACCCCCGCTGCCAAGCCCGAACCGCACCGTTTCGATCCGCCTGCAGCGAAGCCTGAACCGGCTGCATCGACGCCGTCACCTGCGCCAACCCCGATCCGCGGGGTGGACACGCCAGCGCGCGAATCCATCATTGCGGCCGACCTCACCATCGAAGGCAAGATCGAAGGAGCCGGCCACGTCCGAATCGCCGGCAAGTTCAAGGGCGACGTGCGCGTGCAGGGCAACCTGACCATCGAGCAGGGTGCCAAGGTAAGTGGCGGCGTCACTGCCAACAAGGTGACCCTGGCCGGTGAACTGGATGGCAATGTGGAGTCCGCGCAGCAGGTCGAGTTACAGCAGACCGGCGTGGTCAATGGCGACATCAAGACCGGCGCGCTGACCGTGGCCGCAGGTTCGCGCATCCGCGGCCATGTGGAATGCGGCTGGAGCGAGAAGGACAGCAAGACGGCCTCGTCCACCACGCCGCCCACATCCAAGCTGGAGAGCGGCAGCGCCGCATGAGTGCCGCGCGGCCGGGCACGACCGGTGCGACCCGCACCTGTCCGCACTGCAAGGCTCTCATCCTGGAGAGCTCCGCGGTGTGCCCGGCCTGCCGCGGACATTTGCGTTTCGATGCACCAGCCGTGGATGGCGCCGAACGCTTCGTGCCGTTGCAGGTCGAAGGCA
>JBBSTP010000292.1:0-2316 GCA_038235795.1 Lysobacterales bacterium
GCGATCTGCACGACGACTGAAGCCAACCTCGGCGATGGCCTGTTCCCGCTGCGGGCATATCTTGATGTGGATGGTCTGGATACCGGCGGCGCCTGGGGCATCGGCTCGGATTCCAACAGTTCGATCTCGCCGGTCGAGGAATTGCGCTGGCTGGAATACGGCCAGCGGCTGCGCACGCAGAAGCGGAATATCGCGGTGTCGGCGCATGTGCCAAGCGTCGGCGAGACGTTGTTGCAGGGCGTGATCGCCAGCGCCGCCAACAGCACCGGATTCGAAGCGACGGATCGAATCACTTTGGACGCCAACGCGCCGATTCTTGCGAGCGCCACTGCGGATGACGTCATCGATCGCTGGTTGTTCAGTGGCAACCGCAACCTGGTGCGCGACGTCGATGTCGCAGGGGAGCGTGTCGTCAGCGACGGCCGCCATTGTGGTCGCGAGGCGATCGCGGCGCGCTATCGGCAGGCAATGAAGCGCCTGCTTGGGTAAGTGTGTCTAGCGGGCGTCCCGCAACGCCGGTAGCAAAGGTTCCAGCGTGCCGTCATTCGCAGCAGGCGTGATGTGCAGCAGCCGCGTCAGCAACGGGTACACATCGACATTATCGAACGCGGGCAGCTGTGTGCCTTCGATGAAATCCGGCCCGACGGCCACGAAGGTCGCGCGCATCTCCGGCGTTTCAGGCGCATAACCGTGCGTCGCCTTGCGTTCGCTCGATGCTGGTATGCCGCGCATCAACACCCGCCAGCCCGGATCGGCCTCGCACACGATCGCCGGTACGCGCGGGTTGTGACCGTATTGCCAGCGTGCCGGCAAGTCCTCCCTGCGCCAGCATTGGTAATGGTCATGGCGGCCCAGCAAGGCGGTTTCGACCTGCTGCACGTGCCCGGGCTTCGGGGCCAGCCCGGTCAGAGGGCCGGTGTGGACGACGTCGATGCTGTCTGCAGATATCACGTCGTCCAGATAACGGACGTCGTCACCAGGAGTGTCGATCATGCCGTGGTCAGAGACCACAATCAGGTCGGTCGAAGCCTCCATCCCGCGGCTGCGCAGCCCAGCACGCAAACGGGCGAGCGCGGCATCGACCTCCTGCAATGCCGCAACGGATTCCGGCGCATCCGCGCCGGTGGCATGCGCCGCCACGTCGTAAGTCTCGAAATACAGCGTGACCAACTGCGGTCGCTGCGCGGCTGGCAGGTCCAGCCATGCCAGCACTTGGTCGACGCGGGCACTGGCCGGCATTTGTTTGTCGTAGGGTATGTACAAGCGCGGGCGCTGCCCCGCGATCTCCGCCTCTGAGCCCGGCCAGAACATCGTCGCCGCGATCCCGCCCTGTCGCTGCAAGGTCGCCCAGATCGGTTCGCCGCCCCACCAGTGGCCATCGCGCGCGGAGTCGCCTTTGGACACGAATTTTCCCAGCGCGGCATCGCGCATGGTGTTGTGGACGATGCCGTGGTGGTCCGGGCGCAGTCCAGTGACGATCGTGTAGTGGTTGGGAAAGGTCAGTGTGGGATAGCTCGGGGTCAGCCACGCGGCGCGCGCGCCGGCAGAGGCCATCGCGTCCAGCGTCGGCATCACGCCGCTGCCGACGGTGGTCGCGCGCAGGCCATCGACGGACACCAGCACCACGGTCGAGGGTGGAAGCAGCGGTGCAGTCGGCGATGTCGGCGCGTGGGAACACGCTGCCAGCAGCAGGATGGCCAGAAGAAAAGGGATCAGTCGCATGGTTCAATCATACGGGGAGCATCCGGGCAGCCGTCCACCCGGTGCGATAATCGAGGCTTGTTTCGACCCCGGATATCCGTCATGACTGCGTCCAGCAACGATGCGTCCCGCAATGATGCGTCACGTAACGATCCGAGTCGCGTCATCCGCGCGCCGCGCGGCAGCACGCTCACCTGCAAATCGTGGCTGACCGAAGCGCCGTTCCGGATGCTGCAGAACAACCTGGATGCCGAAGTCGCCGAGAATCCGGCCGAGCTCGTCGTCTACGGCGGCATCGGCCGCGCCGCGCGTGACTGGGACTGCTACGACGCGATCATCGAGTCACTGAAACACCTCAACGATGACGAAACCCTGCTGGTGCAATCCGGCAAGCCGGTCGGCGTGTTCCCCACCCATGCCGATGCGCCGCGTGTGTTGATCGCCAATTCCAACCTGGTGCCACACTGGGCCACTTGGGAGCACTTCAACGAACTCGATCAGAAGGGTTTGATGATGTACGGGCAGATGACCGCCGGCAGCTGGATCTACATCGGCAGCCAAGGCATCGTGCAGGGCACCTACGAAACCTTGGTCGAAATGGGCCGCCAGCATTAC
>JBBSTP010000293.1:0-2299 GCA_038235795.1 Lysobacterales bacterium
AGTTCATCGGCAGTCAACGGCGTGCCATCGGACTGTTGCAGCGAGAACGCCGGCAACACGCGCGGCGTGGGCAGCAAGGTCATACTGGCGACGGCCGGCATCGAAGGCGGGACCGCTGCGCCGGATGCGGATGCGAATTCGGATGCGCCGAGCAGCCGCTGCGCGGACCACAGGCCACCCACGGCGGCCAGCGCAATCACGATCAACAATACGAACGCACGTTTCGACATGGGTTTTGGCAACAACTGGCACTGGGAACGACGCACCATGATAGCGGCCCGCCACCGCTATACTGCGCGGTCTGGTGCCACGCCGCCGCGAACGACCCGTCATGTCCCAGGAATTGCAGACGATCATCGACCTGATCCGCTACGGCGCCAGCCGCTTCAATGCGGCCGGGCTGACCTTTGGCCACAGCTACGACAGCGCGCTGGACGAGGCGACCCAACTGACCCTGCATGCATTGCACATGCCGCACGACCTGGGTCCTGTCTACGGCAACGCTCGGGTGACCGAAGCCGAAAAGGAAGAAGTCCTCGGCCTGTTCCTGCGCCGCATCGAAGAACGCATCCCGGCCGCCTACCTGACTGGCGAGGCCTGGTTTGCCGGCCTGAGCTTCAAGTCTGATCCACGCGCCTTGGTGCCGCGCTCGCCGATTGCGGAACTTATCGAATCCGGCTTCCAGCCATGGCTGGGTGACCGCGAAGTGCGCCGCGCGCTGGACCTGTGCACGGGCTCGGGATGCATTGCCATCGCGATGGGCCATTACAACCCGGACTGGCAGGTGGACGGCACCGACATCAGCGACGACGCGCTGGCGCTGGCCAACGAGAACAAGCAGCGCCTGCACGCCGAAAACGTGCGCCTGCTGAAATCCGACCTGTTCGCCAGCCTGTCTGGCCAGCATTACGACTTGATCGTCACCAATCCGCCCTACGTCACCAACGACGAGACCGACGCGCTGCCGAGTGAATACGCGCACGAACCCGAGCTCGGCCTGCGCGCGGGCGACGATGGCCTGGATCTTGCATTGCGGATCCTGCGTGATGCGCCGCTGCACCTGGATCGCGACGGCTTGCTGATCTGTGAAGTAGGCGAAGCCGAAGAAGCGCTGGTCAGGCTGCTGCCGCAATTGCCACTGGCCTGGGTCGAGTTCAAGGTCGGGCAGATGGGGATCTTCGTCGCTGAATGCACCGACCTGGTTGCGCACAACGCGAAGATCACCCGGCTTGTCGAATCCCGTGAAGCCGTCACCGGCGCCGGGTTGTTCTGAGTCTTGAACACGTTCGGCCACCTGCTGCGGGTCACCACGTTCGGCGAATCACACGGACCGGCGATCGGCTGCGTGATCGACGGCTGTCCCCCCGGGCTTGAGATCGCGCCCGAAGAGTTTGTGCACGACCTGGCGCGCCGCGCGACCGGCACGTCCCGACACACCTCGCAGCGGCATGAAGCCGACGAGGTCGAAATCCTGTCCGGGGTCTACCAAGGCGTCACCACCGGCACCCCGATTGCCCTGCTGATCCGCAACACGGATGCCCGCAGCAAGGACTACACCCGCATCGCCGAGCAGTTCCGCCCCGGCCATGCCGACTACACCTACCTGCAGAAATACGGCCTGCGCGATCCGCGCGGTGGCGGACGCTCGTCCGCGCGCGAGACCACGATGCGCGTCACTGCGGGCGTGATTGCCAAGAAGTGGCTGGCGCAGCGCCGCGACGTGCATGTGCGCGGCTATGTCGCGCAGATCGGCGATGTGGTGCCGCGCGGTCACGACTGGGACGCGGTTGAAGCCAATCCGTTTTTCTGGCCTGACGCGGCGCAGGTGACCGAGCTGGAGGCCTACATGGACGCACTGCGCAAATCCGGCGACTCGGTCGGCGCGCGCCTGGTCGCGGTGGCCGATGGCGTGCCGCCGGGCTGGGGCGAGCCGATCTACGGCAAGCTCGACGCCGAACTCGCCGCGGCGATGATGTCGATCAATGCAGTCAAGGGCGTGGAGATCGGCGCCGGGTTCGCCAGCGTGGCGCAAAAAGGCAGCGAACATCGCGACCAGATGACGCCAACGGGTTTCACGTCAAACCACGCCGGCGGCGTGCTTGGCGGCATTTCCAGCGGGCAGCAGATCGTGGTGTCGGTGGCGTTCAAGCCGACCTCCAGCCTGCGCCTGCCGGTGGACGGCGTGGATATCCGCGGGGATGTCACCGAGATCGTCACCACCGGCCGCCACGACCCTTGCGTGGGTTTGCGCGCCACCCCCATCTGCGAGGCGATGCTGGCGCTGGTGCTGATGGACCAG
>JBBSTP010000294.1:0-2269 GCA_038235795.1 Lysobacterales bacterium
CACATCCCCGCGCGCCCATTGCGACTGCAGCGCCGCGTCGAAGATCGCGCCCGGCGAGGTCCAGAACACGCGGCAATGGTGCTTGCTGACCACCGAGACCGAGCCAGCCAGCTGCCTGAGGTCATCTTCTCGCGACTTCGCACCCTCGTCATTGGAGACCGACACCACCACCACGCCTCCAGGTGCGACCGCCGCGCAGGCCTTGGCCAACAACACGCGCGCTTCCTCGCGTTGTCGCGGGGGCAGCACCAGTACCAGCGGAAACCCGCTAGCCGGCAAGGCGTCCTCGTCAATCAGGTCAATGCCGATCCGTGACACGCGCTCGGCTTCCGGCTTGAACGGCTGCGTGCCGACCAGGCCAGTGCCGCGATGCGCATGCAAGGCCGCGCCTTCACGGGCGCGCAGGAACAGCACGTCACCGGCCGGCCATTGCAGCAGCCCGGAAGCGAATGGCTGGAACAGGGCCTCAAGGGCGATATCGCGCGATGCATTTGCCATGCGCGCAGTGTAACGATGCGCCGCCTCAGGCAGGCGGGCCTCGGGTCGGCGTGGCGCCATGCTCGCCGACCGGGCGGCGCAGCAGCGCGAACGCCCAGTTACCAAGTACGCACACGCCCGCCGCCATGCTCCAGCTCACCGCTTCGCTGCCGCCCGGCAAGACAGCAGCAAGATCCGCCGGCCAGCTGCGGCCATACCAGGCCACGGTCACCAACGCCGACACGCCAAGCAATACCGACAGCCCACGCAGCAGGCGCTGTTCAAGCACTGACTCGTTCGTTGCCTGCACGCGCGCAAGACCTGCTACCTGCGCGGCGAAATCAACCGGCAGGTCGACCGCAGGCGCTTGCCGCAGCGCGCGGGCGACGCGCAGGTCGCCAGCTTCGGCGGCCGCACCGCCTTGGCGGATGGCCAGGCGCGCGCGTTCCTGCGCCTGCCATTGGGCTTCGTCGTGACCGGGGGAATTCGATCGGGTATTCATGCGGCGACTCCAATGCGCGGGCTCAGTATCTCGCGCAAATGCTTGCGGCTGCGGAACAGATGGCTCTTGATGGTGCCCTCGGCCATGCCGGTGATCGTGGCGATCTCGGCGATCGGCAGTTCTTCCAGGTGGTACAGGGTCAGCAGCATGCGTTGCATCGGCGGCAAGGCCTCGACCGCCGCGTGCAACTCGCGTTCGTCCTCGCCGCTGGCATGCGCGCCCTGCAGGTCGTGGCCATCGCCGATGTTGTCGAGCAGCGACAGGCCATCCGCATCGACGCCCACTTCCGCCAGCGGGATGCGCTTGCGTTCCAGGTGGCGCTTGGCCACCGAATAGGCGACCTGCCCGATCCATGACTTCAGCGGACTGTCGAACCGATATTGGTGCAGATGTCGATGCACGCGCAGGAAGGCTTCCTGACACAGCTCGCGGGTGTCCTCGGGGTGGCGAACCATGCGCTGTATCACGTGCCAGCACAGGCCCTGGTAGTTGCGCACCAGCTGCTCGAACGCGCCCGCGCGATTGGCGAGTACGGCTTCGACGAGGCGGCGGTCAAGGTCGGGATTGGCATCCATCCACTACTGGATACGCCCGCGGCGGGATCGGTTGCAAGCACGTTGCGAAAATATTTCCCGTCGGCTGCAACCGCCAGCGCCGCCGCCGTATCTCTTTGCCCGAACGGCCGCCACACCGGCAGCGGGAAACACACTGGAGCACATCATGGATTTTGCACTTCTGGTCCCGGTCACCCTGTTCATCTGCATCACCTATGCGATCAAGGCGGTGGTGGATGCGCGCGTCCGCAAGCAACTGGTCAGCAGCAACGGTTCCCCTGAACTTCTGCGGTCGATCATGGCCAACGACGAAACCAACCGCCGCCTGTCCTCGCTGCGCTGGGGCATCACCCTGATCGCATTGGCAATCGGCTTCGGCATCGTCCAGGGCGCCGGCTGGACCGAGGTCAACCCCGGCGTGATCGCGCTGCTGATCGGCGCGCTTGGCCTGGGCAACCTCGGCTTCTACGCGCTGTCGCGCAAGCTGGGCTGATCGCAGCTGCGTATTGCGCCGCCAGAACAAGCATGTCCCGGTATGCTGTCGGCCCCGAAAGCCGGCAGCATTCCGATGTCCGAGAACGACCAGAACACTCCTGATCAGAACACCGCCCCCGACCACATGTCCAACGACCCGCGCAGCAAGTTCCATGATCCGTCCGCGCTCGAGCGCGGCATCGGCATCCGCTTCAACGGCGTGGAACGACACAACGTCGACGAGTACTGCATCAGCGAAGGC
>JBBSTP010000295.1:0-2230 GCA_038235795.1 Lysobacterales bacterium
CTGGCCGGCAATGCCAAGGCCAAGGCTGCTGCCATCGCCGCTGCCGCCGCCGAAGCAGCCGCTGCACCGGCACCTGCTGCCGAGTAAGGTCAACGCGCGCGCCGCGCACAGCGGCACCTCGACGGACACCCCAGCGGTCACCTTAGGGTGGCCGTTTGCGTTTCGTGGCCGTGCGTTTCTGGCAGGATCACGCCATGCAACCTGACACTTCAATACCAAGCGTGCGCCTCGATCTCTGGCTATGGGCGGCACGCTTCTTCAAGACCCGGGCAGTGGCAAAGCACGCCATCGAAACCGGCAAGGTCGATGTCGGCGGACAGCGCGCGAAGCCCGCTCGGGGCATTCGCATTGGCGATACGCTGGCCATCGCGCGTGGCGAGGAGCGCTTCGAGGTCGAGGTGCTGGCGCTCAGCGTCATGCGCGGACCGGCCAGTGTCGCGCAAGGGCTGTATGGCGAATCCGACGCGTCACGGCTGGCGCGAGAACAAGCACGTGCGCTGCGCGCCGCGGCACGCGCCGGCTTCAAGGCGCCGGAGACCAAACCCGACAAGCGAGCGCGTCGCCTGATCCGTGCATTGGGCGATCTGGACGCGCTGTAACGCCCAGGACAGCGCGCGCCCGGCGTTGTTCAACTGCGGCCGCCCATCATCCCGGCACCTACCTTGAGCAGGTCGCCAATTCCGAGCTGGCCATCGCCATCCTGGTCCAGCACTGCGCCGAGCAGTCCGCTACCGACGCCGCCCTGTTGCTGCACCTGTTGGCGTTCCTGGCCCAGGATCTGACCCAAGGCCTGCGACGAACCGCTTTGCTGTCCGCCACTAAACATGCGCTTGGCCAGATACGACATCACGATCGGCGCCAGGATCTTCATCAGCATCTGCGCCTTGCGGCTGCCTAGGCCGGTGACCTGGCCCAGGCCGGACTCGGCAGTCTGCTGCTTGGCGCCGAAGATGTGGCCCAGCTGACCAAGACCGTCGGTCTGGCGGGATTGTCCGTCACCGAGCACCGCGCCCAGGATGTCGGCGACACCACCACCGGGCGCGTGGTCGCGCCCCAGTGCGCCCAACAACGATTCGGCGCCCTGCGGCTGGCTCGCGTTGCGCCCCATCATGCCCAGGATCATCGGCAGTGCCGCGGCGACCGCGCCGGCCGTCTGGGCCTGGCCCGTGCCGAGTTGCTGGCTGATCTGCTGCAGGGCCGGGCCGGAAAGCTGGGAGAAGATGTCGTCGGTGATGCTGCCATTCATTAGAGGTCTTTCCTTGTGGTTGGAAGTAGGCGATACCGAGATTACGCACGTCACTTGAACGCGCGCGTCAAGGTGAGGCCGGCAATCCAATGGCGGCCGGGCGCGGGTTCGAAGTAACGACCGGCAGTCGCGTTCACGATCACCGAGCCCACCAGGTCGCGATCCGTCAGGTTGTTGAGACGGGCGAACGCGCGCCAGTCCAGACCGGCGATCGTGCCGCGACGCTCGGCGGCGAAATCGACGCTGAAAAATGCCGGTGCAAACGCCGTGTTGGCATCATCGGCGTAAACCCGGTCCACGAATCGTCCCTGCAGCAGCAAGTCAGTACGCGAAGATGCGCTCCAGCGCAGTTCCGCCCATGCCGTGCTGCGCGCTACCCCCGGAATAAGGTGGCTGACAGCCACGTCCGGTCCAGGTTGGCATCCCGACGCCAGGCAGTCTGCAACCTCTGTGAAGCGCGCATCCAGCAAGGTGTAATGCGCGGCCAACTGCCACTGTGGCGCCAGAGTTCCCGATGCCGACAGCTCCAAGCCACGGCGGGTCGTGCGGCCGGTGTTGGCGTACACGCTGCGTCCGTCGTCGTTGCTGGCGACGCCAAGCTCGTCACGGGTACTCACATGGAATGCGGCCGCGGCAGCTTCGAAACCATTGCGCCGCAGGCGCAGGCCGACTTCCCGATGGACGCTGCGCGCCGGACGCAAGCCGTCGTTCAAACCCCCCGCGCCGTCACCGCGATACGCGAGTTCCGAGAACGTCGGGGTTTCGAATCCGTCACCGCTGTTGGCATAGAGGCTCAACCACGTGGTTGCGCGGAACAGCACGCCAACGGCCGGGGACGTGCTCGCATAGGCGACCGACCCGCTGTCGTCCGGATTGACCGAGGTCACGAAATGATCGCGCGAAACGAAACGCACCTCGCCGTGGCGCAGTCCCGCGTGGATGCGCCAACGCGGCGCAGGCGTCCATTCCGCCTGCAGGTACGCA
>JBBSTP010000296.1:0-2230 GCA_038235795.1 Lysobacterales bacterium
GGCAATTGAATGGGCCCGGCGCTGCCCGAATCCCATGCCAGGTCCATTCGAGATCGAGATCCGCCCGCTCTTCGAGGCTGAGGATTTCGGCGAAGAGTTCACCCCCGAACTGCGCGAGCAGGAAGACAGCCTGCGCGAGCGACTTGGCAATTGATGTGACATTCACTAGGAGAGAGACGATGAAATTGACCCCGTACCTGATGTTCTTCAACGGCACCTGCCGCGAGGCGTTCGACTTCTACGCCGGTGCGCTGGGCGGCCAGTTCTGCGCCCTGATGACCTATGGCGACATGCCGCCCGCGCCCGACCAGCCGCCGTTGCCGGAGCAAGCAAAGTCGCAGATCGCGCACGTGAACCTGCTGGCCGGGGGCGCCTCGATCATGGGCGGCGATTCGATCATGGGCTGTGACGGTTCCGAAAAGAACGGCGGTCGCAACGACACCACGGTCAACATCGAAGTCGACAGCGTCGAGGAAGCCGAGCGCGTGTTCACCGCGCTGTCCGCCGGCGGGAATGTGCAGATGCCGCTGTCGGAAACCTCATGGTCGCATCGCTTCGGCATGTTCGAGGACCGTTACGGCAAACCGTGGATGGTCAACTTCATGAAGCCTTCGCTGTAACCCCATCCATACCGAACAAGGACATCACCATGCCCCGCAAACTCTATGTCACCCTGCCGGTTAAAAACCTGGAGCGAAGCGTCGATTTCTTCGCCGCATTGGGTTTCTCGTTCAACCCGGCCTTCACCGACGAAAACGCTGCCAGCATCATCATCAACGAGAACACCGGCGTGATGCTGGGAGTGGAGTCGCTCTTCACCACCTTGACCAGGAAGCCGATCATCGATGCGCGCATCGGCACCGAAGCCCTGCTTGCGATCTCGGTGGACAGCCGCGAGGAGGTGGATGCATTGGTGGCCAAGGCAGTCGCCGCCGGCGGGTCGGCACCGGGCGAAGCCCAGGACCACGGCTTCATGTACGACCACGGCTTCGAGGATCTGGACCACCACCAGTGGGGCGTGTTCTGGATGGACGAATCGCAGATGCCGGGGTGATCATCACGGTCAATGCCAGCCGACATCAAACCTGACGCGATCCAGCGCACCCTCGACACGCTGTGGCGGATGGAGTCGCCACGGCTGCTGGCGCGCATCGCGCGGATCACCGGCAGTCTCGACATGGCCGAGGAACTGGCGCAGGACGTGTTGCTGAGCGCGCTGGAACGCTGGCCGCGCGATGGCTTGCCGGACAAGCCGGCGGCGTGGCTGATGACCGCTGCCAAGCATCGCGCCATCGACCACCTGCGCCAGCGTGTGCTGCACGCGCGCAAGCAGGACGAGTTCGGCATCGAACTGGAGTTGCACGGAGCCGACATGCAGGGCGATGACGCACCGCGGCTGGCGGACGACGATATCGGCGACGATCTTTTGCGCTTGCTGTTCGTGGCCTGCCACCCAGTGTTGCCGATGGAATCGCGGGTCGCATTGACGCTGCGCCTGCTGGGCGGCCTGAGTACGGCGGAGATCGCCCGCGCATTCCTGCAGGCCGAATCGACCGTGGCCCAGCGCATCGTGCGTGCCAAGCGCACGCTGGCCAAGGAGGCGGTGGTGTTCGAAGTGCCGCGCAAGGCGGAGTTGCCGGAGCGGGTGGAGGCGGTGCTGGAGGTGGTGTATCTGGTGTTCAACGAAGGTTACGCGGCGACCAGCGGCGACGACTGGATGCGGCCGGGCCTGTGCGACGAAGCCCTGCGGCTTGGCCGGGTACTCGCCGGCCTGTTGCCGAACGAGCCCGAAGTGCTGGGCCTGCTGGCGTTGATGGAATTGCAGGCCTCGCGCATGCCCGCACGCACCCAGGCGGACGGCACGCCGATCCTGTTGCCGGAACAGAACCGCGCGCGCTGGGATCGCCTGCAGATTCAGCGCGGACTCGCTGCCTTGACCCGTGCACAGCGCTTGGGCGGGAGCCGCGGCCCGTATGCCTTGCAGGCGGCGATCGCCGCCAGCCATGCCCGCGCGTTTCGGATGCAGGACACCGATTGGCCACGCATCGCCGCGCTGTATGCGCAACTGGCGCAGGTCATGCCGTCGCCCGTGGTCGAACTCAACCGCGCGGTGGCGGTGAGTCGCGCACAGGGTGCGGAGGCAGGCTTGGCGATTATCGAAGCCCTGGCCGATTCACCGCAGCTGCGCGATTACGCGCCTTTGTCGGCGGTGCACGGCGACCTGTTGCAA
>JBBSTP010000297.1:0-2211 GCA_038235795.1 Lysobacterales bacterium
ATCCGCTTCACCTACAGCGCGCACGTGACCGCGCCCAATGACGCGATGGTGCTGATGAGCGCGGACAACGATCCGAAGGCCGTGCGTGACGGTGACTATAACTTCAAGATGCCGCAGAAAATCCCGTCCTACCTGCTGGCCATCGCCGCCGGTGACCTGGTGTTCACGCCCATCAGCGAGCGCAGCGGTGTCTGGGCCGAACCGACCATGGTTGACAAGGCCGTTGCCGAGTTTTCCGATACCGAGAAGATGATCGAGACTGCCGAGGCGCTGTATGGCCCGTACCGCTGGGGGCGCTACGACCTGCTGGTGCTGCCGCCTTCGTTCCCGTACGGCGGCATGGAAAACCCGCGCCTGACGTTCGCCACCCCGACCGTGATCGTCGGCGACAAGTCGCTGGTGTCGCTGGTCGCGCATGAATTGGCGCACAGCTGGTCCGGCAACCTGGTGACGTTTGCCACCGACAAGGACGCCTGGCTCAACGAAGGCCCCACCACCTACGTGCAGGGCCGCATCACCGAGGCGCTGTACGGCAAGCCACTGGCGGAAATGGAAGAGGTGATCGACCGCGACGCGCTGAAAGAGGAATACACGACGGTGGATCCGAAGTTGCAGATCATGTCGCTGAAGCCCGGCGACCTGGCCAACCCGGACGACTACTCCAACGCCACGGTTTACACCAAGGGCGCCTGGTTCCTGCAGTTCCTGGAGCAGCGTTTCGGCCGCGAGGTGTTCGATCCCTACCTGAAGGGCTATTTCGATCACTTCGCGTTCCAGAGCATCACCACGCAGCAGTTCCGCGATGACCTGAAAGCCAACCTCATCGACAAGCATCCGGGCAACGTGACCATGCAGGAGGTGGACGCATGGTTGTACGAGCCGGGTATTCCCGCCGGCGCACCCCAAGTCCAGTCCGGCAAGTTCAGCACGGTCAACGCCGCGCGCATTGCCTGGCAGGGCAGCGCCACGTTGCCGGCCAAGGCGATCACCAGCGCATGGACCACGCAGGAATGGTTGCATTTCCTGGAGGGCATGCCGCAGACCCTCACGACTGAACAACTGACCCAGCTGGATACGGCCTATGGCTTCACCGGCACCCCCAATGGCGAGATCGCGATGCGTTGGTACCCGCTGGCCGAGCGCAGCGGCTATGCCGTCGCGCGTCCGGAGATGGGCAAGTTCCTGGAGCGGGTGGGCCGGCGCAAGCTGATCATGCCGATCTACAAGGCACTGGTCGCGACCCCAGATGGCATGGCGTTCGCAAAACAAGTATTCGCCCGGGCCAGGCCGGGCTATCACCCGATCACCACCGGCTCGGTGGAGGCCGCCATCACCGAGGCCAAGCCGGTTTTGGCGCCCACGTCCGCCGGCGCGGAAACCAAGGACGTCGCACAGGACGCAAGCATGGATGCATCGAAAGATCCTATGAATAAAGATCCTATGAAGAAAGATCCTAAGAAGATGGACATCCAGCGGGTGCCTGTGGAACTGCATCCGGTTGATCCCGCGCCCGTTCCCGCACCCGAGAAGTGATCCGCCCAAGCGCGTGGCACGCATCGCCATGATTCAATTGATCCAGGCCAATTGACCGGAGCGCGAACGCATGACCAGGACCAAGCTGTTGTGCGCCGCATTCACCACATGCGTCTTGCTGATGCCCGCGTGCAAGCGCGACGACCCACAGGCCGCCGCGCAGGCCAGTTCGGCCCGCGCCGCCGCCAGCGAACAGGCCGCCGAGGTGATGGGCAAGCAGTTCGATGACGCGGTGGCTGCGCGCGACTGGCGCATGGCGCGCAGTTTCGGCGAGATCCTGCAAGTCGAACATCCGACCTCGGCCACCGCCGCCCGGGTCAGGCCCGCGCTCGAGCAGATCAAGGCCAAGGCCGAGGCCGAACAGCAGCAACAGCGGCTGGCAGCGCTGTGGTCGTACGGCGACGACCCGGTCAAGGCGGGCGGGCGCCAGCTGACGGCGGCGATTTATTCGCAGGAACAGGTCGATACCGATGGCGGCGGCGCACATCCGGTGCAGCTGATCTTCCGCGACCACCCGGACTGGGGCCGCAGCGCCTACCTGGTGTTGAAGGCCGGCGACTTCGATTGCTACAGCGGTTGCCGGCTCAAGGTGACCGTGGATGGCAAGGTGCACACATTGCCCGGCTCGCGTCCGAAGACCGACGAGGCGATCGCCATGTTCATTGACGACCACAAGGC
>JBBSTP010000298.1:0-2200 GCA_038235795.1 Lysobacterales bacterium
CAGCCCGCGCAACATTTTCCCCTCCAATATCCAGGGGCTACCGACCTGGTATGAGGTACGTGTATCCGAGGCCGGCTGGCTAGGCCGCCGCGGCGGGGTCGATATGCTGGTGGCGATGAACCCGCAGACCTGGGACGACGATGTCCGGGAGCTCACGCCCGGGGGGTATCTGTTCTACGACAACAGCAAGCCGATGCCGAAGTCGAAATTTCGCGACGACATCACCATTATTGGGGTGCCGCTGACCGAGCTATGCAACAGCGCGTACGAGGATCCGCGCCAGCGCCAGTTGTTCAAGAACATCATGTATGTCGGTGCGCTGAGTGCATTGCTCGATGTCGACGTGCCGACCATCGAGACCCTGATTGGCGAGCAGTACGCGAGCAAGCCGAAATTGCTGCCGCCCAATATCGAGGCGCTTCACCTGGGCCACGAATGGGTGCGCGCGCATCTGCCACATCCGATCGGCCTGCAAGTGCGCAAGGCCGATGCGGTGGGCGACAAGATCTTCGTCGAGGGCAATGCGGCGGCCGCGCTTGGCTGCGTGTATGGCGGCGCCACGGTATGCGCCTGGTATCCGATCACGCCGTCGTCGTCACTCGCGGAAGCGTTCCAGTCGTACTGCCAGAAATATCGCATCGACGCCGAGGGCCGCGCACGCTTCGCGGTGATCCAGGCCGAAGATGAAATTGCTTCGATCGGTATCGTGGTGGGTGCCGGCTGGAATGGCGCGCGCGCCTTCACCTCGACGTCGGGCCCAGGCATCTCGCTGATGAACGAGTTCATTGGCCTGGCGTATTTCGCCGAGATTCCGGTCACGATCATCAACGTGCAACGCGGAGGACCTTCGACCGGCATGCCCACGCGCACCCAGCAGTCCGACGTGCTTGCCTGCGCGTATGCATCACACGGTGATACCAGGCACGTGCTGCTGTTCCCGGAAGACCCGACCGAATGCTTCGAGTTCGCGGCCGCTGCGCTCGACCTGGCTGATCGTCTGCAGACGCCGATCTTCGTGATGAGTGATCTCGACATCGGCATGAACCAGCGACTGTGCGTACCGTTTCGTTGGGACAACGCGCGCAGGTTTGAGCGCGGCAAGGTGATGACTGCCGCTGAGCTCGACGCAGGCAAGGAATTCGCGCGTTACAAGGACGTCGATGGCGACGGCATCCCGTACCGCACCTGGCCCGGCACTCATCCGGAAAGGGGTGCGTACTTCACCCGCGGCACCTCGCGCGATCCGCAGGCAAAGTATTCGGAGCGCGGCGAGGATTACATCTACAACATGCAACGCTTGTTGCAGAAGTTCGATACTGCCAAGGCGCTGGTCCCGCAGCCCATCGTGGAATTGGCACGAGTGCAGCAGTCGGAGCGACCATCGCCCCAGGCCGCGATTTTTTACGGCTCCACCAGTCCGGCGATGGCCGAGGCGGTCGAACTGCTGCGGGAAGACGGCATCGAGTTGGATACGCTGCGCGTTTGCGCATTCCCGTTCCCGGATTCAATCCACGATTTCATCAAAGATCACGAATCCGTGTACGTGGTCGAACAGAATCGCGACGGACAGTTGCGCAGCCTGTTGGTCAACGAATTCGGTATCGATCCAGCGCGGTTGGTGGCGGTGCTGCACTACGATGGCACCCCGATCACCGCGAGGTTTATTGCAAACACCATCGCTGGATCCATTTCTGGTTCCATCGGCGCGCAGTCGCGCCCGGCCCGGCAACAGGTGGCCTGAGCCATGACCTATCTCGCCAAACCCAAACTCCACCACCCCTCGCTGACCAGCAACGCGCTGGGCTTCACCCGCCGCGATTACGAAGGCGCGGTCTCGACCCTGTGCGCGGGCTGCGGCCACGATTCGATCTCAGCGGCAATCATCCAGGCCTGCTGGGAACTGGACATCGCGCCGCATCGCGTGGCCAAGCTGTCGGGCATCGGCTGCAGCTCCAAGACCCCGACCTATTTCCTCGGCCAGTCGCATGGTTTCAACACCGTGCACGGGCGCATGCCGTCGGTGCTGACTGGCGCTAACCTGGCCAATCGTGAACTGATCTACCTGGGCGTGTCCGGCGACGGCGATTCGGCCTCGATCGGCATCGGCCAGTTCGTGCACTCCATCCGGCGCGCGGTGAACATGACCTACATCGTCGAGAACAACGGCGTGTATGGCCTGACCAAAGGGCAATTTTCCGCG
>JBBSTP010000299.1:0-2173 GCA_038235795.1 Lysobacterales bacterium
AGGCCCCAGGTGCGCGCCGCGGGCGCCAGCGCGCGGATCCGCGCCAGGCACAGCTGCAGGAGCACGCCACGCTTGTTGCCCAACAACTCGTGCCACTCATCCACCACGATCCATCGCACGCCGCCCAGCAACGCGGCGCTGTCCGGGTAGCTCAACATCAGCGCAAGCGACTCGGGCGTGATGACAAGCACCTCGGCCTGGCCGGTACGCGCCAGGCGGCGGTCGCGTGCACTGGCATCGCCGGTGCGCATCGCCACCGTCCAGCCGGTTTCCAGGGTGTCGAGCGGCTCCCGCAACGCGCGCACGGTGTCATTGGCCAACGCACGCAGCGGCGTGACCCAGACCACCTTGATGCGGGCGGGTCGCGGACCTTTTCCCCGACTCGCCGTAACGGGGGGCGTCGAGCACATCGCTTCCAGCAGCGCGCCGCCAAACGCCGCCAAGGTCTTGCCACTGCCCGTCGGCGTCACGATCAAACCGGATCCGCCGGCCAGCCCGCGTGCCCACGCGCGTTTCTGGAAGGGAGCAGGCGACCAGCCGCGCGCATCAAACCAGTCCACCAGCCGCACGCGCGCCGCGCGCATGGCCATCGCACCACCGTTCAAGACGCCAGATCCGCCAGCGTCGCCAAGGTGTCCGCGTCAGCCGCCGTCTTGTCGGTGCGCCAGCGCAGGATGCGCGGGAAGCGCGTGGCGATGCCGGACTTGTGCCGCTTGGAGCGATTGACCGCCTCGAAACCCAACTCGAACACGAGTTCCGGTGTGACCGAGCGCACCGGCCCAAACCGCTCCCTGGTATGCGCGCGTATCCACTTGTCGAGTTTCAATATCTCTGCATCGGTCAGACCGGAGTAGGCCTTGGCCACCGGCACCAGGCGATCTTCGTCCCATAGCGCGAAGGTGTAGTCGGTGTACAGGTTGCTGCGTCGCCCGTGGCCGGCCTGCGCGTAGATCAGCACGGCATCGATGGTCATAGGTTCGACCTTCCATTTCCACCAGTCGCCGCGCTTGCGGCCGCCGACATAAGGCGAGTCCGCGCGCTTGACCATCAGTCCTTCCACGCCACGTTCGCGCGCCTGCGTGCGCAAGGTCGCTGCCGCATTCCAATCCTCGATGTCCACCCGCGACGACACTCGCAGGGTCGGATGGTTGGCTGCTGCGACGAGTATTTCCAGCTGCGCCTGGCGCGCGTGCAGCGGCTGCTGCCTCAGGTCCTGGCCGTCAAGTTCCAGCAGGTCGTAGACGACCATGACCACCGGTGTGGCGGCCAGCACCTTGGGCCCCGGCTTGCGCCGCTGGATGCGGGTCTGCAGGGCCGCGAACGGACCGGGCTCGGCCGCGCCCGCATCCCAGGCAAGCAGCTCACCATCCAATACGCAGGCTGGCAGCAATGCGGCCATCGACTCGATTTCGGGGAAGCGGCCATCCAGCCGTTCTTCGCCACGCGACCACAAGGCGACCTCGCCTTCGCGGTGGATCAGCTGCAGGCGAATCCCGTCCCACTTCCATTCCAGGCGCCAGTCATCCACATCGCCCAGGCTCGCCGTACCGCCCTCCAGCGGCGACGCCAGCTGGAACCGGTAGGGCGTGCTGGCATCCCCGTGCTGCGGCGCACTGGAAAGCAGCCGGCTGGCGAACTCGGCGGTTGGCTCCCACGTGCCCAGCATGCGTTGCGCGATGACCGCGACATCGAGACCGGAGACTTCCGCCAGCGCCTGCTGCAAGAGTCCTTGCGAGACCCCCACGCGCAAGCTTCCGGTCAGCAGCTTGTTGAACACCAGCCGCTCGGCCTCCTGCAGCCCGTCCCAGGCTTGCGTTATGACCGCGCGACGAGCCTCCGGCCCGGCATTCGCCACCGGCCAGAGCACATGAGTGATCCACGCGCACAAGCCGCGCTCCGGGGCGCTGGATGTCGGCGGCGGCAGCAACAAGGTCAGCGTTTCCGCGAGGTCACCTACATGGTGATAACTCTCTTCCACCAGCCACGCCGGATTCCCCGATACTTCGCCCACCCATGCGCGCAATTCCCCCGTGGTCGCGAGCTTGCGACGGGCGCCGCCGACCTTGCCGCCCGACAGCAGCAGCAACGCCCAGGCCAGGTCCTCCGGCGGGCAGTCGCGGATGTACGCCACCAGGGCGCTTCGCTTGTCGCTGGTGGCGGTCAATCGATCCAG
>JBBSTP010000300.1:0-2161 GCA_038235795.1 Lysobacterales bacterium
AGCCGGTGTGGTGGCCGAAATCCGCGCGCTGCTGTTGGCGGCGCTGCGCTCGGCCGTGTTGTGGCGACAATCGGGCGGCAGCCTGCTGGATTTCGTGTTCCGCCGCCGCGACATGGCGGCAGCCATCGACGCGCGGCTCGACTGAAACCAGTCGCCCGCGTACGGAATGACCGGGTTTCCGGCATAATTGCGCGGTTAACCGGCGTGCTTTCTCCGCCATCTTCCATCTCAAACGGAGCCCTCCCCAATGGCCGACTCTTTCGCCACTCGCGCCCACCTCGACGTCAACGGCAAGACGTATGCCTACGCCAGCCTGGCCAAGCTTGGCGAGAGATTTGACCTAGCGAGGCTTCCGTATTCGATGAAGATCCTGCTGGAGAACCTGCTGCGCCACGAAGATGGCGTCAGCGTGCTACCGGCGCACATCCAAGCGGTTGCGCGATGGGATGCGGAGGCCGAAGCCAGCACCGAAATCGCTTTCATGCCGGCGCGCGTGTTGCTGCAGGACTTCACCGGCGTGCCCTGCGTGGTGGATCTGGCGGCCATGCGGGATGCCGTGGTCAGGCTGGGAGGCAAGGCCGACCAGATCAACCCGCAGATTCCGTCGGAGCTGGTCATCGACCATTCGGTGCAGGTCGATGCCTATGGCGTGCCAGAGGCACTGGACCTGAATGCCAAGATCGAGTTCGAGCGCAACAAGGAACGTTACAGCTTCCTGAGCTGGGGACAGAAGGCGTTGCAGGACTTCAAGGTGGTGCCGCCAAGCACCGGCATCGTCCATCAGGTGAACCTGGAGCACCTGGCGAGGGTGGTGATGGAACGTGTCGTGCTCAATGCGAACGGGGAAGGCGAGCTGATGGCGTTCCCGGACACCGTGTTCGGTACCGACAGCCACACCACCATGATCAATGGCCTGGGCGTGCTCGGCTGGGGCGTGGGTGGGATCGAGGCCGAAGCCGCGATGCTGGGCCAGCCGTCGTCGATGCTGATCCCGCAGGTCATCGGCTTCAAGCTGACCGGCAAGCTGCCCGAAGGCGCCACCGGCACCGACCTGGTGCTGACCGTCACCCAGATGCTGCGCAAACACGGTGTCGTCGGCAAGTTCGTCGAATTTTTCGGCGACGGCCTGCAGCACCTCTCGCTCGCCGATCGCGCCACCATCGCCAACATGGCGCCGGAATACGGCGCCACCTGCGGCATCTTTCCAATCGATGCCGAGGCTGTGAACTACCTGCGACTGTCCGGCCGCAGCGAGTCGCAGATCGCGCTGGTCGAAGCCTATGCCAAGGCGCAGGGCATGTGGCACGACGCCGATTCCCCGCACGCGACATATTCCGCCACCCTGGGGTTGGACATGGGCAGCGTGCTGCCTTCCTTGGCCGGCCCCAAGCGTCCGCAGGACCGCGTGCTGCTGTCGGACATGCAGGACAACTTCCGCGAGCAGGTCGTCGGCATGACGCAGGCAAGGAGCGCGCGCTACGCGGAAAAGGCGGAAATGGACGCCGAGGGCGGCGACCAACAGCAGGCTGACCACCTCGCCGCAAGGCCGCTTTCGAAGATCTGCATCGCAGACAACGACGTCCATATCAGCGACGGCTCCGTGGTGATTGCCGCGATCACCTCGTGCACCAACACGTCCAATCCGGCGGTGATGCTGGCCGCAGGCCTGGTGGCGCGCAATGCGCTGACCAAGGGCCTGAAATCCAAGCCGTGGGTCAAGACATCGCTAGCACCCGGATCGCTGGTGGTCACCGATTACCTGAAGAAGGCCGGCCTGCTCGACGACCTGGAACAACTCGGCTTCTACCTGGTCGGCTACGGCTGCACGACCTGCATCGGCAATTCGGGTCCCTTGCTGGCCTCGGTGTCGCAGGGCATCAGCCAGAACGATCTTGCCGTGGCCGCGGTACTGTCGGGCAATCGTAATTTCGAAGGCCGCGTACATGCCGAGGTCAAGATGAACTACCTCGCATCACCGCCACTTGTCGTGGCCTATGCGCTGGCCGGCACGATCGATATCGACCTCACCTCGGAGCCGCTCGGCCAGGACGGTGACGGCAATGACGTGTACCTGCGCGACATCTGGCCCACCACCAGGGAAGTCGGCGAACTCATTGCGCAAAGCGTCACCCCGGAGATGTTCATTCGCAACTATGCCGAC
>JBBSTP010000301.1:0-2143 GCA_038235795.1 Lysobacterales bacterium
GGAATCGACGAGCCGTAGCCGACCATCTCGAACGCAAGGCAGCGCGCGTTCTCGATCAGCGGCACGACGCGGCGCCAGAGCAGCGGACAGGTCGGGATGCCGTGGATCAGGATCAACGGTGTGCCTGTGCCTTGCTCGTGCCAGGTGATCGGAATGCCGTCGACTTGGGTGGTATGCGTTTTCATCAATCGCTCCGGTTGGAAAAGGCGGGGCATCTGCATGCCGAGCATTGAGCGCGCACTGGCGCTGTTCATGGTGGTGAGCTGGCGCCATTGCTCATCTGATGCGCACGGGCCGCATCTGTCCCGATTTGAACGCCTCCCTGATATTCGATGACGATGAGATCAAGGCGACATATGTGCTGAACAAGAAGACACGGCCGCCGACGCGGCTCAGCCTCAACGAGGTGCTGCGCCATGTAGCGATGCTCGGCGGCTTTCTCGCACGCAAAGGCGATGGCGAGCCGGGTGTAAAGACCCTCTGACTGGGCCTGCAGCGCGTCATGGACTTCGCAGCTGGCGTCCGGTTCATGCGTGACTCAGATGCCGCGGGGACTTGTGTGTAATGGCATGGCCTATGGGAGCTCGCCAGCATCGCCCAGCCGGGCGCGGAGACCCCCATGCACGGCCCCGGGCAGAGTTCGAGGTCATCCTGGCCCTGCCGGTCAGCGTCGGCTGAGCAGGCCGCCTGTGTTCAGGGCTTGACCGTCAACGTTCCCGTCATCCCAAAGTAGCGCTGCGGCCCGAGGGGGCTGAAGAAGGGGTAGTCGCCCGGCTGGTCGGGGGCAGTGAACACGAAGTAGGCGTCTTCCTTTGGCTTGACGGGCCCTTTCAGACCGATCGGACCCGATGGCAATTTGATCGCAATGCCCGAGGGTGGCACGCCCGTGTTGACGATGTGCACTGCGATCTGCTTGCCCGCTGGGACGGTGAACTGGCTCGGCGAGAACGTGAACTCGTTGGTGATCAGCTCGATGACCGTGGCCCCCGGCGGCGCCTGCGGCACCGGAGCGACCAGCGCCGAATCCGGTACCGCGCCCGTCTCCACCTGACGCGGTTGCGCGCGAACGACATTCGTCGCAGCGCCGGTGCTTTGCGGCAGGGCGAAAGCGATGAGCGCGTCGCCCGTGGGAGATGGATTGGGACCGATAGCACTGCGCGCTTGGTTGTTCCCGCCGAACGCCATCACAACGTACTCCCGGCCGTTGACCACGTAGACGGCCGGACAGCCGTTGGCGCCGCCAACGTCCTTTTCGGCGCTGGTGTAGGACCAGACCACCTTGCCCGTCTTCGCGTCGACCGCGTTGAACTTGCCGCTGCTTTCGCCGAAAAAGACGAGGTCGCCGGCCACCGAAGCGCACGACGCGATCCGCTGGTCCGTCCGGATTTGCCAGGCGATCTTGCCGGTGGTCGTGTCGACGGCGTCGAACAGGCCATAGTTGGCGACGCCCGGAATCTGGTCGAACATCGTCGAGCCGATGCTGTTCACGATCGGCGGCATCGCGTGATACAACCAGGGCTCGTATCCGCCGGCGGGAATATAGGCATAGCGGGTGCGCGGGCTGTACGCCGCTGCGGGCCAGTTCGGGCCCGCCTCGAAGCCAGGCTGGATCAGGAACGGCTGCTCCTGGGGCGGTGTCCACAGCGGTGCCGACTTCAGTCCAGGCGGTGTCTGCTCCACCCGGTGCGGAATCAGCGGCTCGGTCGCCGGCATCGGTTGCGTCGGCGACGGATTTTGCCAAGACGGTTCGGTCGGAACGGCGACCTCGGTGACGTCGTACAGCGGCTTGCCGTCCCGGCGGTCGAGCACGAAGTAGTTGCCGTTCTTGTTCGCATGGCCGAGCGCCGGAATGTCCTGTCCGTTGCGGCTCAGCGTGAACAGATGGACCGGCTGGACCGCGTCGTAGTCCCACAGATCGTGGTGCACTTCCTGGAAATGCCAGCGCGGCTTGCCGGTGTTGACGTCGAGTGCGACGATCGATGTCGCGTAGAGGTTGTCACCCGCGCGCTGCGAGCCGTTCAAGTCGGGCGCGGCGTTGCCGGTGGTCACGTACAGCAGGCCCAACGAAGGGTCTGCCTGCGGGGTCGACCATACCGTTGCACCGCCCGTCTTCCAGGAGTCGCCGCTCCAGGTTTCGTTGCCC
>JBBSTP010000302.1:0-2120 GCA_038235795.1 Lysobacterales bacterium
CAACATGGCCAAGGCCGCGCTCAACATGATGACGCGCACCGCCGCCGCCGATTACCATGGCGACGGCATCCACATGAATTCGGTGGATACCGGCTGGGTCACCGACGAGGATCCCGCCGAGATCGCCGCGCGCAAGATTGTCGAGGAGCGCTTCCACCCGCCGCTGGATATCGTCGACGGCGCCGCGCGTATCGTCGACCCGATTATCCACGGCTTCAACACCGGCGACCATGTGTGGGGGCAGTTCCTCAAGGACTACGCGCCGACCGATTGGTAAGAATCGGTGGGCACGTTTGCTAGCTAGTTCGCCTTACAGCCCCAGCACTTCGCGGCCCTGCTTGAACACGATATCGACCGGGATGTTCTTCCGGGCGATGCGGTCCAGGTCACCCTGAAGTTGCGGCCCGACCTTCCCGTAATTGTCCAGCATTGCCTGCGCGCCGGCACGGTCGCCATCGCCCTGCAGGGTCAGGATCTTCGCCGACAACGCGTCCACGCCCGCTTCCATCCGGTTGAAGTCGACGCGGTAGCGGCCCGTGTCGGGGTCGCGCGTAAACGCACCCTGCTCCTGCAAGAAATTGAACGCGACCATGTTGGCGCGGCCGTGCGCGTCGCTGGCGCCGAAGCGCACCGAACGGAAGATGCCGGCCAGGAACGTCACGTAGTTGTCGTCCAGCTTGGTAGCGTCCAATTCACCCATCTGCCCCAGCTTGCCAATCATGTACAGGCCCAGGATGTCGGCCTTGCCTTCTTCATAGCCGCCGGCCAGGTCGGTCAGCGCCTCGCGCACCGTGCCCTTGCCGTCCAGCGTGTTCTTGATGCCCAGTCCGTGCGCGACCTCGTGGAACATCACGTTCTCGAAGAATGCGTCGAAGCTGATGTGCGCGCGCTGGTCATCGGCGATCAACTCATCAGCGATGGGCTCGAGGATCGTGTCGAACTTGGCGCGCATCGCGTTTTTCAGCTGCAGCCGGCGCGAACCCTTGGCCAGTTGCACTTCCTCGTCGTTGGGCAGGTTGATGGCAATCGTCTTGGCGCCGGAATTGGCATCGCCGCCGTAATAGATCGCGTCATAGGCATTGAGGTCGGCATCGGTGCCGGGCATCTCGGCCTTGTACTTCGCCTCCACCGGCAGGTCGCGTTGCAGCGCCGGCAGCAGCTTGGCGAATTTTGCCAGGCGCTCACTCCATTCCACGTCCTTGACCAGCACGAAGGTCTCGAATGCCGAGCGCGTGCCGAACAGCGCGTCCTGGTAGTTCTCGATCGGCCCGATCACCACATCGATCGGGCTGGTCTTCATGTCCATCCACGCCATGTCGCTCGGCTGGTAGTCATCACTGAGCAGGGCGTCCGCACGAAGGCTGAGGTAATCGCGGAATCCCTTGTCGCTGGCGACCTTGGCCGCCTGCCGCAAAAAGTCGGCCACCTGCTCGAGCTCGGCCTTGTACGCCACGTGATAGGGCACGACCTTGAGCTTGCCGGCCTCGTCGCGCTCGATCAGCGAATACTGGCTGTCCTTGCCCGGCAAATCGGCGGCATCGAATTCAGCCTTGGTCATGTCGGCTGGATAGAAGCGCGCCCCCGGCGGACGCGGTTCGACGCCGTCGATAAATGGCTTGTCGCCATCCAGGCGATCCCACGGCCCGTAGTTGATCTCGGCGAAGCGGCGCGTGGCGGGATCGCTGATCTTCGCCAGCAGCGCGTCCTTGTCGCCATACACCTGTTTCCAGAACAGGCCGTCCATGATCTGGCCGGCCTGCAACAGCAGCACGATGGCCTGGCGATCGCCATCGGCGAGCTTGGACAGGTCCGCCTTGAGTTCAACCTCCGCGTAGGACGCCACCTTGGCGGCCATGTCGCTGTTGGCTTCCGTCGCAGGAGTCGCCTCGGCTGTCACTGCAAGCGCGTCCGGCGCTTTGGGCTGGCAGGCCACCAGGCCACCGGCCAGGGCAATTGCAGTGGCGATAGCAAGGGTCAGCGGACGCAAGGACATGGCGCAACTCCGGCAGAGGGACAGGCGAACATCCTAGGGCACGCACTGGAAGAAAACCGTCAATGCGCGCGGGTGGCGTACCCGCACGGGTCGCATCGCCTGCCAGACCCATCGCCGGGAACCTGGC
>JBBSTP010000303.1:0-2119 GCA_038235795.1 Lysobacterales bacterium
GATTCCGGGCAGCGAGGCCAGCCCGAGCAGCAGATCGCGTGGCTGGAAGCGCTGTCGGGTCAGCAGTGGTTCCACCAGTGCGGTCATCGGCGTGGCAAAGGCGATGCAGGTCGCGGCGACCGACGCGTTCGACAATTTGATCGCGCCGTAAAACGTCAGCCAATGCAGGGCGACCAGAGCGCCGATCCCGGCATAGGCCCAGCGCACCCGCCAAGGCATTGCGCGTACCCCGCGCCAGACCCTCGGCAGCAACGCCAGCACCACCACCACGATCAGCATCCGCCACCACACCAGCGGCAGCGCCGGCAGCGAGATGACCTTGCCGATGATCGCGGTGAAGCCCCACAGCAGCACGCACAGGTGGATCTGCCAGAGCGCCTTGCTGGTGTGGTCTTTCGCCATGCGCGCATTATCACCGAGGCAAGCCATTCAAGGTCCGAGCCACTGACTGACGCGTGCGAACGCCTGACCCTCAGCGCGAAAGCTTTTCAGTCAGCGCCACGGCCGCCGCCGGGTTGCGTTCCTTGGCCCCGCTGATGAAGTAGACGAAAACATCTTGCGACGATGTGCTGGGTTGCGTGTCGTCGATACGCGGCAGGTCGGCCGGCGCTTCGCCTGATGCCCATTGCCGTGCACGCGTCGCCCAAGCCTTCAGTTCATTGGCTGGGTAACCCGTTGCGACCCCGGTACGCGAACGCATCAGACGGGCATAGACGAAATCCGCAGTCGTGTCGGCGAACGAAGGGTGCTCGGGCGAGTCGGTGAACACGGTGGCGAAGCCATGTCGACGTGCCAACGCCAGGAACTCCACATCGACGAAGGCGTGATCGCGTACGTCCAGCACGTGCCGCAGCGCGCGGCCATTGACCTGCGCCGGCAGCAACGTGCAGAACTCGGCGAAGGACTCTTGCTGCAGTGTCAGACCCTCGTCGAACTGCCAGACCAACGGGCCCAGCTTGGCGCCAAGTTCGCTGATACCGCCAACGAAGTCCTCGATTTGCGGGCCGGTTTTCGCCAATGTGCGCGAATGCATGATCCGCCTCGGCGCCTTGGCCGAGAACACGAAATTGTCCGGCGCTTCATCACCCCATCTGGCATACGTCGCAGGCTTCTGCATGCCGTAATACGTGCCGTTGACCTCGATGGCACTGAGATGGCGGCTGGCATATTCAAGCTCGCGGCGCTGAACCAGGTCTTTGGGATAGAAATTGTTCCGCCACGGCGCAAACGTCCAACCGCCGATGCCGACGCGAATGCCATCGATGGCCTCGATCCCGTTTGCATGCTTGTCCATGGGCGTCGAGGATAGCCGGCCGTGACCGATGGCGCATCGCCGCCGCGGCTGCCTGCGGCATACTCGGCGCTTCATCAGGGAGGCGAACATGCGCATCACCACACTGGCATTGGCAGTTGGACTCACCCTGGCGGTGGCTGCGCCGTTGCAAGCACAACAGGCGCCGACGGCGCCGCCGATCCGCATCGACGACACGATGGGGCCGTTGCTGCGTCCCACGCCCGATGCCGCGCAGCTGCGCGAGTTCGACGCCTATGTCGATGCGGTTCGCAAACGGTTCGATGTGCCCGGCATTGCCGTGGCCATCGTCCAGGACGGCAGGATCGTCATGGAGCGAGGCTATGGCCCGCGCGAAATGGGCAAACCGGCCCAGGTCGATACGCACACCATGTTCGCGATTGCATCGAACACGAAAGCGTTCACTGCCGCATCGCTGAACATGCTTCAGGACGACGGCAAGCTGAAACTGACTGACCGTGTCATTGACCACCTGCCGTGGTTCCGGATGTCGGATCCCTACGTCACCCACGAGATGCGCATCCGTGACCTGCTGGCGCACCGCAGCGGCTTGAGTCTGGGCGCGGGCGACCTGCTGTACTGGCCGACCACCAGCTATACGACCCGTGAGGTCGCCGAGCGCCTCAAGGACGTGCCGCTCACCGGCGGCTTCCGCGAGCAGTACGCCTACGACAACATCCTGTTCGGTGTCGCCCAGCTGGTGATCGAGCAGGCGTCCGGGATGTCGTACAAGCAGTTCCTGTCCACGCGCATCCTGCAACCACTGGGCATGGACGAAACCCGCTTCAACAGCGATGACCTCAAGCC
>JBBSTP010000304.1:0-2086 GCA_038235795.1 Lysobacterales bacterium
ACCGATTTCCTCGCCATGGGCGACGATCTGCTCGGGGGTGTGCGGGGTCACGGTCACGTACTTGCCGTAGGGCACTTCGCGGAGCAGGGTCTTGCTCAGTGCAATCTGCGCCAGCAGGTCGGCTTCGCCCATCGCGTGCTTTGGCGTGGACAGCAGCGCCATCGCAAGCAGGTTGATGGGGTTGACGTCGGCCGCGCGGTTGCAGTTGACCTGGATCTGGTTTGCCAGCGCGTCCACGGTCGTGCCCAGCCAAGCCGGCTTGTCGTCTTCGGCGACCGCCTTGCCGTCCCATTCTGGCGCGTGCCGGGCCAGCATGTCGTCCAGGCGGATGCGTTCACCGAAATTCACAACCACTTGGCCGTAATTGCTGCGCAGCACTTTTGGAACGCCGCCCAGCAATCGCCAGATCGATTCCTTGGCCTTTGGCTTGCCGGTCAGTTCGTCCTGGTAGCTGCTGCCCTCCATCAGTTTCTCGTAGCCGATGTACACCGGCTGGAACAGCACCGGACGGGTCGGCTGGCGCAGGTAGGCGCGCACCGTCATGGCCAGCGAGCCGCCCTTGGGCTGCAGCAGGCGACCGGTGCGCGAGCGTCCACCTTCGATGAAATATTCGATGGAATATCCGCCCGCGACCAGCTGCGCCATGTATTCGCGGAACACCGCCGAATACAGCGCGTTGCCGCGGAAGCTGCGCCGCGCGAAGAAGGCGCCGCCCTTGCGCAGCAGCGTGCCGACTACCGGCAGGTTGAGGTTGATGCCGGCGAAGATGTGCGGCGGGACGATGCCATGGGTGTAAAGCAGATAACTCAGCAGCAGGTAATCCATGTGGCTGCGATGGGTCGGTACGTACACCACCTCATGCCCCGGCGCGTCCTGCTTGAAGCCGTCCAGGTGGTGGACCAGCACGCCGCGATAGATCCGGTTCCAGATCGGAGTCAGCAGGTAACTCAGCGAGCGCACCACCGGGTGCGAGTAATCGGCAGCGATTTCGTAGGCGAAGCCCTGCGCCTTGTGCCAGGCGGCTTCCGGGGTGATCTTGTCGCGCTTGGCCTGGTCAGCAATGGCCTCGCGCACCGCGGTGGCGGCCAGCACCGAATCCACCAGCATGCGCCGGGTCGACAGGTCGGGTCCGACCACGACTGCGCGCACGCGCCGGAAATGCGTGCGCAGCACCCGCGACAACTTGCGCACGGTGCGTTCCGGCGGCAGGTCTTCGTTGATGATTCCGCGCAGCGCGACCGCCGGCGCGAACTGCACCAGGGTGTCGCGGCCATTGAGGAGGATTGCGAGGAGGCGGCGGAAACGACCAACAATGGTCCAGTTTTCCGAGAACAACACCGAAAACCAGCCGCTGCTGCGGTTCGGGGCCTGGCCAACGAAGATCGACACCGGCACCAGTTGCACGTCCAGCGCTGGATCGTCGCGGTGCGCCTGCAGCAGGCGCGCCAGGGAACCGGAATGGGTCTTGTGCTCCGATCCCGGCAACAGCCCCAGCGCGTTGGTATGGCGGCGCGAGAGCGCGATGTAGGCGCGCTTGCGGCCAAGCGGATCTCCGGACATCGGTTGCAGTGGTGACGGCAGTCCGGCCTCGTGGCAGGCGCGCTGCAGGATCAGCGCATTGGACAGGCCGTAGTCCTCCATCACGTAACAGATCGGGCGGCCGTCTTCACCCTGTCGGAACTGGTCGGGCGGGTCCGGTTCGATGTCGAGCTTCAACCATGGGTCGGCGAGCCGTCCCAAAACCTTGGCCCACAACGGGATCTTGGCGTTTGCCGACCGCGCGGATGCGGGGCCTGGACCGGGTC
The DNA here is from genome assembly GCA_038235795.1 of Lysobacterales bacterium. Lineage (GTDB taxonomy): Bacteria > Pseudomonadota > Gammaproteobacteria > Xanthomonadales > Xanthomonadaceae > Thermomonas. The sequence goes on from JBBSTP010000304.1 coordinate 1,806, forward strand.
CAGGCGACACCGGCTCGGCCAAGAGGGCTGGCAGTGGCAATTGCGGAAGATCCGCGTCGGGTTGCGCATCGTGTTCGGCGTCGAGCTCGAAGGCAGGATCGCCTTGAGCATCGCGCGCGGGCCTGTCACTCGCACCAGGAGCCGGCGAGAACAGGCTGGCCTGGGTCGGGCTGGCTGGAGGCGGGCTGGCCGGGGTCGGGTCGGCCGGCGTCGTCTCGGCCGCAGTCGGGTCGGCCGGGGTCGGTGTTGGGAAACGGTTCGGCATCCACGCCATTATGGCG
>JBBSTP010000305.1:0-2007 GCA_038235795.1 Lysobacterales bacterium
CGGCAACGGTGCCGAGGCCGCACTTGCAAGCGACGTCGAAGTACGCACCGCACGCACCCTGCTGGAGGTCTGCGCGACGCTGGATGCGCGCAAGGAATTGCCGCGCGCGCAGGCATACCCGTGCCGGCCTTCCCCGCAGCCGGATCTGGTCGATGTGCGTGGTCAAACGCAGGCCCGGCGCGCGCTGGAGATTGCCGCGGCCGGCGCGCATCACCTGCTGTTCGTCGGGCCGCCCGGCAGTGGCAAGACCCTGCTGGCCTCGCGCCTGTGCGGGATCCTGCCCGAAGCCGACGACACCGAAGCGCTGGAGTCGGCGATCATTCGTTCCGTCAGCGGGCATGGCTTGGACCCGGCGCGCTGGCGCCAGCGTCCGTTCCGCAATCCGCACCACACCGCCAGCGCGGTGGCCCTGGTCGGTGGTGGCGCCGAACCGCGTCCGGGTGAGATTTCACTGGCCCACCATGGCGTGCTGTTCCTCGACGAATTGCCCGAATGGGGCCGGCACGCGCTGGAAGTGCTGCGCGAGCCGCTGGAATCAGGCAGCGTCACGATCTCGCGCGCGGCCCGCCAATGCGAGTTCCCCGCGCGCTTCCAGCTGGTCGCGGCGATGAACCCCTGCCCGTGCGGTTGGGCCGGCGATCCATCCGGCCGCTGCCTGTGCAACGACGAGATGATCCGCCGCTACCGCGCGCGCATTTCCGGGCCGTTGCTGGAACGCATTGACCTGCATGTGGAAGTGCCGCGGTTGGCGCCAAGCCTGCTGCGCAGCAACGCGATTCCCAGCGAGAGCAGCGCGCTGGTGCGCGAACGGGTGGTGCGTGCGCGCGCGCTGCAACAGGCACGCGGCGCCACCAATGCGCGCCTGGACCAGGCGCAGACCAACGAATGGTGCGTGCTGACCACGGGCGACAGCGGTCTGCTGGAACGCGCGGTGGAAAGCCTGCAACTGTCGGCACGCTCGCTGCACCGGATCCTGCGGGTGGCGCGCACCATTGCCGATCTTGCCGATAGCGAGGCGATCCGCACCCATCATCTGACCGAGGCGATCGGTTATCGGCGGCTGGAACGGAGCTTGCCTCGCGCGGCAGCTTGAGCCGCGCGCGGTGGCTTAATCCCGCGGCCAGATGCGCCGGTTCGGGTCGAACTCGGACTCGACCAGCGTCGCTGCGCGCGCGCCGAATCCGCACACCACCATCGGGCTTTCCAGGTAGCCGATGAGGCCGAAGGCGCGTTCGATGTCGATCTCGTTGATCGCCCCGGTCACGAACGGTCCCAGGCCAGCCTGGGTCGCACATAGCTGCAGGGTTTGCGACAGATGGCCGGCGTCCAGCACGGTCACGCGGTAAGCCTTGGAATGGTTGCGGTATTTCCAGAAATTTCGATAGAAGCGCGGTGCCAGTGCGCACAGCACCGGCGCATCGGCGAAGAAGCCCTGCCCGGCGACCGCGATCCGTGCGAACGCACGCAGCTCATTGGTGGTCCATTCACGTGGCGCGGCATCGCCCAGCGGATGTGTGCCGGTATCGCCCGGTTGCGGCGGCGCGATGCCGGGCGCGATGGGTTCCAACGCATGGGTGTCGATGCGGTAGCGATAGAGGCCTGGCGTAATGCCTTCCACCCGCTGCACGATCAGCCAGCATTCGGTGGGATGCAGGGCGCCGCCGGACGGACTGGTGCGCTTGAATACATCGAAGCCGTCGGCGGGGTGGCCCATGCCACGTGCGCCAAACACGCGCGACATCAGTTGCGAAAATGTCGCTAGTGGCACCTGCGCAACGGTATCGAAATTACGACAGGTGGCGCGGGTGTCCAGCAGGAGATCAAACGCGTCGTGAGTGACGCGCGGAAGCGTAATGCCAGCGTCACCTGCCAGATCCTGTCGTACGTGCGCTGGTGGTTCGCCATGCTCGCGCAGCAGGCCCTCATTGGTGTCCACGCCGGCATCCGCCATGCCTTTGGGACCATCGATGCCCTGCCAACGCGTGGCCATGTGCGCGACCGCCGAAG
>JBBSTP010000306.1:0-1988 GCA_038235795.1 Lysobacterales bacterium
ACATCGTCCAGGCGCAGCTTCAGCCCGTCGCGCAGCAGTTGCCGCGCCGGATCCTTGTAATAGGACAGCACCTCGCGCAGTTCCAATGGCGGCTGGGCGGTGTCGACCGGCATTTGCGCCTGCACCGGTGCCGACAGCGTCGTGAAGGCGGGCACATCGCGATTGTCGGCATCGCCCGTGCCATCCATGGCGGCGAAGGCCGCGCGGTGGCTGTACAGCGCCGCGTCCCGGCCATCGAAATAACGCGCGTCGAAAGGCTGCAACGGATGCCGGACCAACCACGGCCGGCGGGCGTCCGCCTGGTCGTCGGCAAGATCGGCGGGCAAGCCGGCCGGTACCTGGTGCACGCGGTCCAGTTCGGCCAGCAGTTCCGCGAGCGGCGCGGCCGGGTTGCGCCGCTTGCCGTCGCCCGCGCCTTCGCCCAGGTAGCTCAGGTGCAGGCGCGTACGCGCCGACATCAGCGTCTCCAGGAACAGGTAGCGGTCATCGACGCGCATGTCGCGATCGCCGGCGCGCGGGTGGGCGGCCATCAGGTCGAGCCCGCCCTCTGTGCCGGTGCGCGGGAACTCGCCCTCGTTCAGGCCCAGCACGGCCACCACCTGGAACGGGATCGCCCGCTGCGGGACCATGCCGCAGACAGTGACGCCGCCGAGCAGGAACGGCTGGCGCTCGGGCGCTGCCTGAAGGCCCTGCTGCAATACATCGCGGACCACCGCGTAATCCAGTTCCGGATCCAGTCCGGCCTGCGCCGGCGCGTCGCGCAACGCGCGGATCTGCCGGCGCAGCAGGACCAATGCGTCCTGCGCGGCGCGATCGTCGATGCCGGCGCGAAACAGACCATCCAGGCGACGCTCCAGCCGTTGCGCCCAGTCGCTGGCGCGACGCGGCCGGGATGCGTCATCCTGCCACGCAGCCAGTTGCACCAGCAGCGCATCCAGTGCACCCAGGTCTGCGGCCTGCGGGCCCTCGATCCCGGACAGCGGCGCCAGCAAGGCGCCATCGGGCAAGGCCACCGGTTCGCCAGCGGTATCGCCGAACACGTGGGTCGCCAGCAGCCGGTCCACGCCCCAGGCGAAGCTGTGTGCATCGACGGCTGGCAAGCTGCTGCGCGCGCGTTGCGCGCCGTCAAGCGCCCATGCCACCCGCGCCTGCTGCAGCCAGCCGGCGATCAATTCGGCGCCGCCGGCCTGCACGCCGACGCGCTCGGCAATTTGCGGCACCCGCAACAGGTCGACCACTTCCGACATCGGTAACCGCGAGCCAGGCACATCGAGCAGGCGCAGGAAGCCCTGCAGCAGCGGATGCGCATGCGCAATCGCGACATCTGCCAGGTGATAAGGCAGCGGCCCGCTGGCCTCGCCCGGTGCACCGAACACCGCCGGCAACAGCGGCAGGTAGGCATGGATGTCCGGCGCCATCACCACGATCTGGCCGGGGGTCAAGCCATCGATCTCGGCCAGTGCGCGCAACAGGGCATCGCGCAGCACTTCCAGTTCGCGCAGGCGGGTATGACAGGCGTGCACGCGCAGGCTGGCATCACCGCGCGCGTCCTCGTCGCGCAGGTTCTCGCCGCGCACGCCCTCTTCATTGGCCGGTTGCAGCAGATCGGGTTGCAGCCGGCGGATGCCTTCCTGCAGGCGCGACAGTCGATCGCTCGGCGCGGCACCTGCTTCGTCCTGCCAGTGGCGCACGTCGATGCTGGCGTCCATGCCTTCAAGGCCCAGCAGGAACTCCTGCCCAAGTCGACCCCAACTGGCCAGCAAAGGATGGTCGTGCTCCAGGAAGGCGGTGTCGGCATCGATGCCGGACGCCAGTGCACGGCGCAGGCGTTGCCGTTGGCTGGCCAGTTCGAACCAGTCCAGTCGGCACGGGTCCGGCAGGTACAGCACGACCGGCCGCAGCCGGGCCAGTGCCGCAAACACCGCCAGCTCCGTCGGCGCCAGATGGTTCAGGCCGAACAGGTGCAACGCGTCTCCACGCGCATGCGC
>JBBSTP010000307.1:0-1980 GCA_038235795.1 Lysobacterales bacterium
CATCCAGCGCCGAATAGATGTCGCGGGTGTCGGGATCGGCGTTGCGCTGCTGGGTGTCGCGCGGGATGTCCATGCCCACGCGCTTGGCCAGTTCATCGACGGCGTCGAGGAATTCCAGGCGGTCGTAATTCATCACGAAACTGATCGCCGTACCGTGTGCGCCGCAGCCGAAGCAATGGTAGAACTGCTTGGTCGGCGAGACAGTGAATGATGCCGAGCGCTCGTCGTGGAACGGGCAACGCGCCGCGTATTCCTTGCCCTGCCGTTTCAGCGGCACCCGCGTGCCGACCACCTCGACGATGTCGGTGCGGGCAAGCAGGTCGTCGATGAAGGCATCGGGGATGCGGGTCATGTCAGCTCAGGCGGCTTGCACGGACAAAACCCCGCGGCGCTCGTCAATGGTGGCCGTGACCACCGCGCCCGTGAACAGGATCAAGGTGGCGTAATACACCCACAACATGGTCAGGACCAGTGCGCCCATTGCACCATAGGCGGTGGCGGTTGGCGCCCGTTCCAGGTACCAGGCAATCGCCAGTCGGCCCAATACGAACAGCACCGCGGTCAACGAGCCGCCGCCCAAGGCCATGCGCCAGCGCACGCGCCGATCAGGCAGGAAGTGGTACATGAAGGCGAAGGCAGTCGCATAGACCAGCAAGGAGACAAGGGTGGCCAGCATCGGCTGCACCAGCGACACACGCGCGAACAGCAGCTCCAGCAGCGAACTCACGCTCATCGAAACCAGCAACAGGAATCCCAACGCCAGCAGGATGCCGAATGAAAACAAACGCTTGCGCAGCCATTCCGCGAGACTCACCAGCGCGGTGGCGTCTGTGCGGAAGATGCGGTTGAGTGCATCCTGCAACTGCGCGAACACGGCGGTGGCGCCGACAAGAAGGAGTCCAATTGATGCCCAGCCAGCGAGTGATCCGGTGTCGGGCCGGGCGCGCGCGTTTTCAATCACGGTCTGCGCCACGGCGGCGGCCTGGGGGCCGACAAGCAGGTGGATCTGCCTTAGCGCCGCCGCCTGCGCGGATGCATTGCTGGACGTGAACCACAGCATCAACAGCATCAGCGGCGCCAGCGAGAGGGCGGCATAGAAGGCCAATGCCGCCGCCTGCGTGATGACGTCGGCGTCCAGGAACCGTCGCAGCAGTGCCATCGCGATGCCACCACGGTTGGCCTTGCGCACGGTCTGCTTGATATCGGCAGGTGGAGGGGCGCCGTCGCCCTGTGTGATCGAGGCCTTTTGCGTTGGGTCAAGCTCCTCGGCGAGCGAGGGCGTGTCGTCCGGGTTCTTGTGTCGGTTGGAAGCCATGGCCTAGTGTAGTGCGGGGCCGCGGACATGCGCGCAGCATCATCTAGAGGAGGGCGACCGCGACGCGTTCAGTGGATCGCGCTATCGAACTGTTCGGCCAATGCGTGCAGGGCCGGCCCGGTGACACGCTGGCTGGTCCAATCGTCCATGCCGCGTGCGCCGAGGCTGCGATAGAAATCAATCGCCGGCGTGTTCCAGTCCAGCACCGACCATTCGAAGCGGCCGCAGTCGCGTTCAACCGCGAGCTTGGCCAGGAAGGCCATCAGCACCCGGCCCAGGCCTTTGCCGCGATGGGCCGGGCGCACGAACAGGTCTTCCAGGTACAGGCCGCGACGGCCGAGGAAGGTCGAATAGTTGTGGAAGAACAGGGCAAACCCCGCGGGCATGCCCTCGACTTCGGCGATCACGACTTCGGCCGCCGGAGTTTCGCCAAACAGCGATTCGGCGAGCATGTCGGCATCGGCCAACACTTCATGCGGGAGTTGCTCGTACTCGGCAAGTTCGCGGATAAAGGCCAGCACCAACGGCGCGTCGGATGCCTGGGCGAAGCGCAGGGCGACGCCAGGTTGGGCCGTCGCGATTGTCAGACCGTGTGCCATCAGCTCAGCCGGCCAGCTTCTGCTTGACCAGTTTCGAGACCAGGCCCATGTCGGCTTGGCCGGCCA
>JBBSTP010000308.1:0-1971 GCA_038235795.1 Lysobacterales bacterium
CCGCGGACCTGGAGCACGCAGCTGTATTTCCTGCTGATGTTGCCGCTTGGTGTTGCGTATTTCACCGTCGCGGTGACCCTGCTCAGCGTGTCGCTGGCCTTCATCGCCGCGCCGCTGTTGGTCTGGATCGGATACGCCGAGCATGACTGGTTCATCGGCGACTGGTGGGTGCAGAACAGCATTGACCTTTGGTGGCAGTTGCCGCTGTTGTTCGCAGCCGGCGTGGTGATCCTGTTCGGCGCGTTACACCTCGCCCGCGGCATCGGTCAGGTTCATGGGCGCCTGGCCAAGCATCTGCTGGTCCATGCGTCCAGCGACAGCTAGGATCGAAAAGTTCGACATGAAAAACGCCCGCAAAAGCGGGCGTTTTTCCTTGTCGGCGATGGCTTCGCGGACTACTTTTTAGGCGTAGCTTTTTTGGAATTGGCTGGCTTGGACGTCGCTTTCTTCGCGGGCGCCGCTTTTGCTGGCGACTTCTTTACAGCGGTAGCCTTCGGTGCCGGCTTCCTCGCCGCGGACTGTTTCGAAGCCACTTTTTTCACCGGTGCTGGTTTCGCAGGCACCTTTTTCTTGGCCGTGACTTTTGGTGCCGCTTTCTTCGCAGGAGCTGCTCGCTTGGGCGCCTTGTTGGCCGTCACGGGCTTGGCAACGGGCTCATCTGCGGGCGGATTCGTCGTGGCAGCATGTGCGGCGATGAATGCCTTCACCTGCGGATACACCTGGGTGCGCCAGCGGCGACCGCTGAAGATGCCGAAATGGCCGGCGCCTTCGATGGTCAGGTGTTGCTGGTCGGCCTGCGGGATGCCGGTGCACAACTGGTGCGCGGCGCGGGTCTGACCTTCGCCGGAAATGTCATCGAGCTCTCCCTCGATGGTCAGCAGTGCGCAGTCGCGGATCTTCGCGGGATCCACGCGTTCGCCGGCCACGTCCCACAACCCGCGCGGCAACTGGAACTCCTGGAATACCACGCGGATCGTGTCCAGGTAGTATTGCGCCGGCATGTCCAGCACGGCGTTGTATTCGTCGTAGAACTTGCGATGCGAATCAGCGGAGCTGAGGTCGCCCTTCAGCAGGTCCTGGTAGAAATCCCAGTGCGAGGTGCCGTGGCGTTCGGGGTTCATCGCCACGAAGCCCAGGTGTTGCAGGAAGCCGGGATACACCTGGCGTCCGTGGCCCGGATAGTTGGTCGGCACCGTGTGGATCACGTTGTTCTCGAACCAGGAGAGCGGCCGGCGGGTGGCAAGGTTGTTGACCGACGTCGGGGATTCGCGCGGGTCGATCGGCCCGCCGATCATCACCATGGATTTCGGCAGCGCCTCGCCGCGCGCAGCCATCAGCGAGATCGCCGCCAGTACCGGGACGGTTGGCTGGCACACGCTCATCACGTGCAGGTTGTCAGTGCCGATGTAGCGGATGAATTCCTCGATATAGGCGACGTAGTCATCCAGACGGAACGCGCCGTCCTCGGCCGGCACCATGCGGGCGTCTGTCCAGTCGGTGACGAACACCTTGTGGTCGGCAAGCAAGGTGCGCACGGTGTCGCGCAGCAGGGTGGCGTGGTGGCCCGACAGCGGCGCGACCACCAGCACGGTCGGGTCGTCCTTCATCCGCGCCAGCCCATCGGCCTGATCGTGGTAGCGCTTGAAGCGCAGCAGCCGGCAAAAGGGCTTCTCCATGGCCACCCGCTCGACCACCGGGATCGTGATGTCTTCCACGTCGATCTGGTGAATGCCGAATTCCGGCTTGTCGTATTCCTTGCCCAGCCGGTATATCAGCTCGAACGCGGCGGCCGTGCGCGGGGCGCCCGGCAATGACGTCAGCCAGCTGTCCTGCGAGGCGTACATCTTGGCGCCGGCGTCGGCGAAATAGGTATAGGGCGCCATGCCGGCGCGCCAGACTTCGTGCCATTGGTAAAGCAACATCGTGTGGGAAACCCGTATTTGTGCGGCAGTGCAGCATAACGCATCCTCA
>JBBSTP010000309.1:0-1880 GCA_038235795.1 Lysobacterales bacterium
GCCGAGACCATGCCCGTTGACGCCACGCACGGTGGCAACTGGGGCCAGCTCGAGCGGAACGACATGCAAGACCGGCGAGAGGGGACATCGGCGTCCCGGATCTCGGAGCGGGCTCCGGCGGCATCAGGATACCGACGCGCGACTTTGGCTGAGAGCAGGTCGGCTCCTGCCATGCCGTCCAGGGTGCGCATCCCGTCTCGCATCACAGGCAGGGGAGGGGGGCTGAGGAGGCACAGGCGCTAAAATAGGACTTGACCCGACGCGAATCGGTTTGGTTTTACGGGCAGATGCAAGACGCAGCATCTGCCCTGACGGACCGGTTTGCCGAGGTGTTGGACCGGCTTCCGTCCGGTCTCGACCTCCATGGTCTGGCGGTGGAGTCAAAGGCAATCCAGCGCCGGCGAGAGGTGGTTGATGGGGCGGCCTTGTTGCGGATCGCGCTTGCACGCGGGCCAGGCGGGCTATCGTTGCGCCAGACTGCGGCTTGGGCGTCCATGCAGGGGATCGCTGAAATCAGCAATCCGGGCGTCAAGTACCGGCTGGACCAGGCGACGGAGTTTCTCGCGCTCCTGGTGGAACGGCTCCTTGCGGCGAAAGTATCCGGCGCGGACCTGCGCTGGCCCGGCCGCACCTTGCGCCTCGCGGACGGCACCTGCGTCAGCAAACCCGGCAGCACCGGCACGGACTGGCGCGTCCACGGCGTGTTTGATCTCGGACGCGGTGGGTTCTCGCATCTCGAACTGACTGATCAACACGGCGCTGAAGCCCTCGAGCGTGGCGCCCCGCACCCAGGCGAAATCCGCATCGGCGATCGCAATTACGCCCGGGCGCCGGTGTTGCGGCGCTTCCGTGCGCAGAGCCACGGCAGTGCCGACTTCATCGTGCGGCTCGGCTGGAACGCGCTGCAATTGACCAACCCGGCCGGCAAGCCGTTCGACCTGATCGGCTATCTGCAATGTCTGCCGCCCGATCCAAGCCCGCACGAGGTGAACCTGCGCGTGTCGGCCGGTCGCGATGAGCCCCCGTTGCCGGTCCGGTTGGTCGTGCAGCGCAAGACGCCCGAGGCGGCCGAAGCCACGCGCACCTCGCTGCGCCGCACGGCGGCCAGAAAGGGCAAGGTGCTCGACCCGCGCAGCCTGATGGCGGCGGATTTCATGATCCTGGCGACATCGCTGCCCAAGAGCGGATACAGCGCGAAGGCCGTCCTCGCCGCCTATCGGCTGCGCTGGCAAATCGAACTCGCCTTCAAACGCCTGAAGTCGCTGCTGCATATCGACCGGTTGCCAACCCGGACCGAACGCGGATCGCGAAGTTGGCTCTACGCCCACCTCATCCTTGCCTTGTTGTGCGACGACCTCAGCCAGGACTTCCTGGAATCTTCCCCCTGAAGACTTGCTCGACGCGGCCTATGTCCCGTCACTGTGGGCCGTGCAAAAGACCGTGCTGATGGTGCTGCTTGGCCTCGTCATCGGCCCACTCTCTCTCGCCAGCATCGTCGCGCCGCGCGCCATGGTTCATCGGCATCTCGCCAACGCGCCGAGAAAGCGCAAACCTCACATCCGATATCCCGTCCGCGACCTATTTTAGCGCCTATGGGGGTTGCCCTGGGTGCGGCAGCTCCGCGGTGATCCGGGACGGGTGCGACGACACGCAGCAGCATCGGCAGCGGTATCGCTGCAAGATGTGCCTGGGGCGCTTCGACGACCTCACCGGCACGGTAATGGCCGGGCACCACCAGCCGCTGCGCGTATGGGTGCTGTGCCTCTACTTCATGGGGCTGAACCTCTCGAACCGGCAGATCGCCATGGAGCTGGGTCTAGGCGCCTCGGACGTGCAGGCCATGACGGAGCAGCTTCGCCGTGGTCTGATTGCCAACACGC
>JBBSTP010000310.1:0-1769 GCA_038235795.1 Lysobacterales bacterium
CCGGTGCCGGACAGGCGCTGTCCACCGAACGGTTGCACGCCGACCACGGCGCCGATCTGGTTGCGGTTGACGTACACGTTGCCGACCCGGGCGCGGCTGACGATGCGCTCGATGGTGGCGTCGATGCGCGAATGGATGCCCAGGGTCAGGCCATAGCCGGTGCTGTTGATCGCGTCGATGACCTCGTCCAGCGCCTCGGCCTTCCAGCGGATCACATGCAGGGCCGGGCCGAAGTACTCCCGCTGCAGTTGCGACAGCGATTGCAGCTCCCAGGCGCGCGGGGCGAAGAACGTGCCGTGCGCGGTTTCGGCGCCTAGCGGAGTGATGGCGATCAGCCGTGCTTCGGATCCCATGCGCTCGGCATGCACCTCCAGCATCCGCAGCGCATCGTTGTCGATGACCGGGCCGACGTCGGTGGAGGGCAGGCCGGGATCGCCAACGGCCAGTTCCGCCATGGCGCCGGTCAGCATGTGGATGACCTTGTCGGCGATGTCGTCCTGCACCAGCAGTACGCGCGCCGCCGAGCAGCGCTGCCCGGCCGAGGTGAACGCCGAGCCCATCACGTCCTTGACCACCTGTTCGGGCAGCGAGGACGAATCGGCGATCATCGCGTTCTGGCCGCCAGTTTCCGCAATCAGCGTGCCGATCGCGCCGGCGCGTGCGGCCAGCGCGCGGTTGATCGCCAGTGCGGTTGCATTGGAGCCGGTGAACACCACGCCGGCCACGCACGGATCGGCGGTCAGGGCCGCGCCGACGGTGGCGCCATCGCCGGGCACGAACTGCAACACGTGCGTTGGAATGCCGGCTTCGTGCATCAGCTTGACTGCAGCGTAGCCGATCAGGCTGGTCTGCTCCGCGGGCTTGGCGATGACGCTGTTGCCGGCGGCGAGCGCCACCGCGACCTGTCCAAGGAAGATCGCCAGCGGGAAGTTCCACGGACTGATGCACACGAACACGCCGCGGCCGGACAACTGCAGCGTGTTCGACTCGCCGGTCGGCCCGGACAGGGTCATCGGCGCGAAGTGTTCGCGCGCCTGCAGCGCGTAGTAGCGCAAAAAGTCCACGGCCTCGCGCACTTCGGCGATGCCGTCGGCCAGGGTCTTGCCGGCTTCCTTGGTGCACATCGCCATGTACAGCGGCATGCGCGCTTCCAGCAAGTCGGCGGCGTGCTCCAGGATCGCCGCGCGGCTGCCAGCGGGGGTCGCATCCCACGCGGGCTGGGCAGCGATCGCATTGGCCATCGCGCGCTCCACCGTGGCGCTGTCGGCGGCCTGCCAGTGGCCGACGATCTCGCGGCGGTCTGCAGGGTTGGTGACGGGGATTTTTTCGGCAGCGGAGGTCACGCCTGACACCAATGGGGCTGCGGTCCAGCTGCCGGCACCGGCGTTGTTGATGGCGGCTGCGAGATCACGCAGCTGGTCGTCGTTGGCGAGGTTGATGCCCATGGAGTTGTCTCGGTCCTGACCTTGGCTGCGGTACAGATCGACCGGCAGCGGGATGCGGGGGTGGGCGATTGACAGGTGAGCCTGATCCAACGCGGCGACGGCCTGCACCGGGTCGCGGATCAGGTCCTCGATCGCCACGTTGTCGTCGGTGATGCGATTGACGAAGCTGGAATTGGCGCCGTTCTCGAGCAACCTGCGCACCAGGTATGGCAGCAGGTCCTCGTGGCTGCCGACCGGTGCATACACGCGGCAGGCCACGTCAAGCCGATCAGCCGGGATCACCTCGGCGTACAGGTCATCGCCCATGCCGTGCAGCTTCTGGAA
>JBBSTP010000311.1:0-1726 GCA_038235795.1 Lysobacterales bacterium
CAAGCGCCAGGAGCTGACGCGGCTACTGCGCGCTGCACAGGTTGCCGGAAGCGACGCGCCGTTGAAGGCGATGCTGGCGCAGGATCGCGTCGCCCAAGCCGAGCGCATGTTGACCTACCAGGGCTACCTGCAGCGCGGGCGTGTGCAGCGCATCCGCGTGTTGACCGCTGAGCTGCAGCGGATCGACGCGCTGGAACGCGAGATCCGCGGACGCCAGGCGGCGCTGGATCGCGACCGCACGCAGCAGCAGGGGCGGCTGGCCGAGCTTGAACAGGCTCGCAAGCAACGTGCCGACCTGCTGGCCGGTATCGATGCGCAATACAAGGATCGCGCCGGGCGTGAGCGCGCACTGGGGCGCGACGTCAAGGGCTTGCAGAAATTGCTGGCGCAGTTGCGTGCGGCGGCGGCACGCGCAGCACGCGAGGCCAAGGCGGACGCGGTGCGTCGGGCGGCCGCGAGCAAAGGGAGGACGTCGGCACCTCCCAAGGCGGTGGCGCGCGCGCCAGCCTTGCGCGTCGGTGGGCTGGGTTGGCCAGTGACCGGCAATTTGCTGGCGGCCTATGGCGGACGGCTGCCGGATGGCCGCCGCAGCGACGGCGTGCTGGTGGCAACGTCTGCAGGTACCACGGTCAAGGCGGTCGCCGACGGCCAGGTGGTGTTCGCTGACTGGATGACCGGTTACGGCATGATCCTGATCATCGACCATGGCAATGGCTACATGAGCCTGTACGCGCACAACGATGGCCTGCTGCGTGATGCCGGCGACAGCGTCAAGCGCGGCGACGCGGTGGCCAGCGTCGGCAATTCCGGCGGCCAGGAACAGCCGGCGCTGTATTTCGAATTGCGTCGCAACGGCGAGCCGGTGGATCCGCGCGGCTGGTTGCAACGCCAGTAAGCTGCAATGACAACACCGACATGGAGTTGCCTGCAACATGCCCTGCGCGGAACCCCGCGCCGGGCAGCCGGTCCAACACCCGAATACATCCAGGCAGGATGAACCAGTGGAGCGACAGATGCGGACCAGCCTTAGTTTCCTGTTGATCGCGACCGCGCTGTGCGGCTTCCCGTTGCGTGCATTGGCGCAGCAAGTACCGGCGCAGGAGCCACAGAAGTCCGACGAGATTTCCGCCAGCGACGATCCCGATGCGGTGCGCAGCGATGCTGCCAAGGTGCCGCTGGAGGAGATTCGTCGCTACGTGATGGTCTACAACGCGGTCAAGCAGGCTTATGTCGATCCGGTTGACGACCACGCGTTGATGCAGTCCGCGGTGCGTGGCCTGCTGCTCGACCTGGATCCGCACAGCGCGTACCTGCAGAAGGCCGACGCGGACGATTTCGACGAGTTCACCCGCGGCGCCTACGATGGTGTTGGCCTGGAATTGCAGCAGCTGCCGGAAGGCGGCCTGCGCGTCATCGCGCCGCTGGATGACAGTCCTGCCGACCGCGCCGGGTTGCGCAGCGGCGACCGTATCTTCAGCATCGACGGCAAGACGCTGGCACCCGGTGACGCCGACAGCACGGCGCCCCTGCGAGGCGCCGCCGGCACCAAGGTGGTGCTCGGCGTAATCCGCGAAGGCAAGCCGAAACCCTTCGACGTGACCCTGGTGCGCGAGACCATCCGTACCAGCAGCGTGCGTTCGCGGATGCTGGAGCCGGGTTTCGGCTATGTGCGCCTGAGCAGCTTCCAGGCGGCGACTGCGACCGATTTCGTGCGTGCGCTGGAGAC
>JBBSTP010000312.1:0-1726 GCA_038235795.1 Lysobacterales bacterium
CCTGGTGTTGAAGGCCGGCGACTTCGATTGCTACAGCGGTTGCCGGCTCAAGGTGACCGTGGATGGCAAGGTGCACACATTGCCCGGCTCGCGTCCGAAGACCGACGAGGCGATCGCCATGTTCATTGACGACCACAAGGCGCTGTGGAAACTCGCCAAGAGTGCAAAACAGCTTTCCATCGAATTCCCGACCAAGACGGTCGGAAAGCGAACGGCAGCGTTCGAAGTCGGTGGATTGGAACCGTCAAAACTGCCGAAGTGGAACTAGGCAGATGAAGGCGGCGCCTCCGCCTCAGCCCATCGCATAGCCGAACTGCTGGCGGAACTGCAGGGAAAATTCGGTGTAGTCGAAGCGCTGGTTCTGGGTGCCGGGGTGCTCGACCTTGAGCGCGCCCATCAGGTTGCCCATGCGGCCGATGGTCAGCCAGTCGTAGCCCTTCTCGATCCCGAAGATCAGCCCGGCGCGGAATGCATCGCCGCAGCCGGTGGGATCGGTGACCCGGCGCTCGTGCGCGGGCGGGATGTCATGGGTCTTGCCATCGGCATGGATCACCGCGCCCTGTGGGCCACGCGTGGCGATATACGCCTTGACCTTGCCGGCGATCTGAGCCTCGTTCCAGCCGGTGCGCTCCTGCAGCAGGCTGGACTCGTAATCGTTCACGGTCAAGTAGTCGGCCTGGTCGATGAATTTGCGAAGTTCCTCACCGTTGAACAGCGGCATCGCCTGGCCAGGGTCGAAGATGAAGGGAATGTCGGCTTCGGCGAATTCGGTGGCGTTCTGGATCATGCCGTCGCGTCCGTCCGGACTGACGATGCCGATGGTCACGCCGGGCACGTCGCGCACATGGTTCTCGTAGCTGCGCATCATCGCGCCGGGATGGAAGGCGGTGATCTGGTTGTTGTCCAGGTCGGTGGTGATGAACGCCTGCGGTGTGAACAACTCGTCGATCACCTTGACCTGGGTGAGGTTGATCTCCTGTTCCTCGAACCAGGCGCGGTACGGGCCGAAGTCCTCGCCGACGGTGGCCATCGGGATCGGGTCGCCGCCCAGCAGCTTGAGGTTGTAGGCGATGTTGCCGGCGCAGCCGCCGAATTCGCGGCGCATCCGCGGCACCAGGAACGACACATTCAGGATGTGCACCTTGTCCGGCAGGATGTGGTTCTTGAACTGGTCGGGGAACACCATGATGGTGTCGTAGGCCAGGGAACCGCAGATAAGGGCAGACATGGAGGCCTCGGGGCGTGGGCGGGCGTGGCCGCACAGGGTAGCCTCAGTGCAGGCGCGCGGCCAGTCTGAGCCGCGCCAGGGACGGGATTTTCCTTGCCGCCACCCGGACGCATTGCTAGGCTAGAGAGCCCCGGCGTTTGCCGCGGTCTTCGCCGCGTTCCCCCGCGCGCCCCTTCATTTCCTGGCAGCCCATAGCGCATGTTCAAGTTCCTCGGCCGCTACTTTTCCAGCGACCTGTCCATCGACCTCGGTACCGCCAACACCCTGATCTACGTCCGCGGCCAAGGCATCGTGCTCAATGAACCTTCGGTGGTCGCGGTACGCCAGGATCGTGGCGGAGGTGTGCGCTCCGTGGCGGCAGTCGGTAGCGAGGCCAAGCAGATGCTCGGCCGCACCCCCGGCCACATCACCACGGTGCGACCGATGAAGGACGGCGTGATCGCCGACTTCACCTACACCGAGGAAATGCTCAAGCATTTCATCCGCAAGGTGCACAAG
>JBBSTP010000313.1:0-1717 GCA_038235795.1 Lysobacterales bacterium
CTCCATCCCGCAAGGCTGGGCCATCCGCGGTAACGGAGCATGAAGCGGTGCGCGTTCGCTGCCGGGTCCGGACGATCCAGCGCCGTTGTTAACCTGTCCTTCAGGCTTCGCTGCCCATGATGCGGAGTGGCCCGGAACGCCTGCGGGCATCGGGGCGCCTTGCATGGGAGTGACGAGTGATCGTAGGACTGCGTAAGCTAAGGCGACGCCGAACAATTAGCGCTTCAGAGCGGCGCTCTGGGCGTGATGGTATAATTCCATTCCGGGTGGAATGCGTTACCTTTGATATTGAGGGTGTCCATCTCGGCGGCGCTGACCTTGATGCCCTTCGGATAGGCACGCGTATCAAGCTCGCAGCGCACCTGCAAACCGGTCCTCGTCGTTGTCGCGGCGATCAGTTCCACCACGGCGAGCCGACTGGTCAGCGGCTTGCCGCGCCAGGTTTGGGTGATGTGGCAGAACAAGCGATGCTCGATCTTGTTCCACTTCGACGTTCCAGGCGGAAAATGGCAGATCTGCAGCGTCAAGCCGGTTTCGTCGGCCAGCTTCTGCAGTTCGACCTTGAACAGCCGCACACGCGAACCGTTGGAGCCACCACCGTCCGCCGTGATCATCAAGCGGTCGGCATTCGGATACCGCTCTCGGCCCATCACATCCAGCCAACGGCGGATCGAGTTGACCGAGAACTGCGCTGTGTCGTTGTCGATGCCGACACTCACGCAGCCCGCATTGGCCGCGATGTCGTAGACGCCATACGGCACCACCTTGCCGAGCGCGTCATCGACGAAATCATGAACCTTCACCGCGTTGGGACAGCCCTCCGGCCGATAGTCGCTGCCGGCGTTCTTGTACGGACCGATCAGCTCCTTCTTCTTGGTGTCGATCGAGATCACAGGTTGCCCTGCTGCCTGGGTTGCGATGACCTCGGCGTTGATGTGCTCGAACTGCGGGTCACGGTCGGGGTTGCGGCTGCCTTCCAGGGTCTTGCGGTTAACCTGCCGACGATAGTTCATGAGGCCGAGCAGCTTGGGAATGCTGCTCTTGCCGATCTGGTGCCCCATCGCGCACAGCGCCGCCGCCAGCTTGGCGTGGCTCTTCGAGACCCACAGCAGCGGTCGCATCGGATCGCCCATCGTCGCCGGTTCCAGCAACTGGCGCAGGTCTTCCAGCAGCGTGGG
The DNA here is from genome assembly GCA_038235795.1 of Lysobacterales bacterium. Classification (GTDB taxonomy): domain Bacteria; phylum Pseudomonadota; class Gammaproteobacteria; order Xanthomonadales; family Xanthomonadaceae; genus Thermomonas. The sequence goes on from JBBSTP010000313.1 coordinate 1,179, forward strand.
ATCAGTGACGGTCAGGGCGTGCCGACCACTGCCAGGGCGCCGAACAAGACCCGACAGCGCATCAGGATCATCAAGGTCTCTCAGACCACGGCCAATCGTGCTGCGGGCGATCCCCGTGGCGCGCGCCGATGCGCTGACCCCGCCATGCCCGGCGGCGCGCGCCTCAGCCGCCGCGAACAGCCGCCGCCCCCGCTCATTCAGGCTGCGACGAACCGCCGCATACCGTTCGCCAATCGCTGATGCATCTACCATCCGCAGAGTCTACGCAGTGATCAACTGCGCCGGAATCCCCTGTCCGAGCCGGCCCAGGCGCTCGGTCCCATCCGATTCAGGCATTGTTGGGCGTCGCCTAAGCGCCGTCCATCACTGGCCGGCTGAACGGGACCAGCTCCGTCGTCATCCGTGATCGCGTGCCCACGCAAGCCAGAGGACGGCGGTCCAGGTGAAGCTGCCGCCGCCCAGCCCCGCGCCGTCGAGCGGGTCGAAATACTCGCTGAACCCGGCGCCCTCGACCAGCGCGCGGCTGTCCCGCCCGATCC
>JBBSTP010000314.1:0-1699 GCA_038235795.1 Lysobacterales bacterium
CAGGGCAGCGGCATCGGCGCGGATTACCGGCTGGTGATGGACCTGCGCGATTTCGAGGCCGACTACGCCGGCGCCGCGGTGCCTTCTGCGGTGATCGAGGTCAACGCCAAGTTGCTGCACTCGCATGACCAGACCGTGGTCGACAGCCGCACGTTCCGCCATGCGCAACCCGCCACAGGCACCGACGTGAGCGTGGTCGCCGATGCGTTCACCCAGGCACTGGGTGCGACCACGCATGACATCGCCGGCTGGGTACTGACCACCGGGCAGGCACACGAAATGAAGCACCCCAGCGAAAAGCATTGAGTCGCGCGAGCAACCACCCGTATTGCTAAATTTGCCGCGTCCACTGAAACCCCGGAAAATCAGGTAATCGGCGGAATGCCTGGGAGAGTTGCGTGAGCGAAGCCGAACAGATCAACGGGGCTGTCACAGAGCGCGACGTGATGGAGTACGACGTCGTCACCGTCGGTGGGGGGCCAGCGGGCCTGGCATTCGCGATCCGGCTCAAGCAGCTCAACCCGGAGATTTCGGTCTGCGTTATAGAAAAGGCCAGCACGATCGGCGCGCATATCCTGTCCGGCGCGGTGATCGAAACCGGCCCGCTGGACGCGCTGCTGCCGGACTGGCGCACGAGCCCGCCACCCATCTGCGTGGACGCTGCCGACGATGAATTCTGGCTGCTCAGCAAAACCGGCGCGCGCAAGCTGCCGGTACCGCCGGGCATGCACAACACCGGCAACGTGATTGTCAGCTTGGGCGCGATGTGCGCGTGGCTGGCGCCACAGGCCGAGGCGCTTGGGGTGGAGATCTATCCCGGATTTGCAGCCGCCGAAATCCTGCACGACGAGGCTGGGGTTGTGATTGGCGTGCGTATCGGTGACATGGGCGTGGCCAAGGACGGGTCGCAAAAACCCGGCTACACCGCCGGCATCGATATCCGCGCCACAGTCACCGTGCTCGCCGAAGGCGCGCGGGGAAGTTTGACCAAGCGCCTGATCGAGCGTTTCAAGCTGGATGCTGGCTGCGATCCGCAGGGCTTTTCGATCGGCATCAAGGAACTGTGGCAGGTGCCGGAAGAGCGCGTCTCGCCCGGCAAGATCGTGCACAGCTTCGGTTGGCCGGCTGACAGCCACACTTATGGAGGCAGCTTCGTCTATCACCTGGACAAGGGCCGGCTGGCGCTGGGCTATGTCAGCGGGTTGGACTACAGCGACCCCGAATACAAGCCGTGGGAGGCCTTCCAGCAGTGGAAGAACCATCCAATGATCAAGCCGCTACTGGAAGGCGGCAGCATCCTGTCGGCCGGCGCGCGCGCGATCGTCACTGGCGGCTACCAGTCATTGCCCAAGTGCGACATGCCCGGCGCGCTGCTCATCGGCGACACCGCCGGCCTGCTGAATGTGCCCAAGGTGAAGGGCACCCATCAGGCGATCCGCAGCGGGATGCTGGCCGCCGAACATCTGGTTGCCTCACAGCTCGTGGCGGAAGGGTTCGACGCCAAGCTGCGCGCCTCCGATACGATGGACGAGCTGCGCTCGGTGCGCAATATCAAGCCGGGCTTCAAGCGCGGCCTGTGGTTCGGCATGTTGAACGCCGCATGGGAAACGGTGACCGGCGGACGCTCGCCGTGGACGCTGAAAAACACGGCGGACTGGTCGTCGATGCACAAGCTTGGCGAGTGCGAGGAACCCAGGCG
>JBBSTP010000315.1:0-1689 GCA_038235795.1 Lysobacterales bacterium
GCCGGCGAGAACAGGCTGGCCTGGGTCGGGCTGGCTGGAGGCGGGCTGGCCGGGGTCGGGTCGGCCGGCGTCGTCTCGGCCGCAGTCGGGTCGGCCGGGGTCGGTGTTGGGAAACGGTTCGGCATCCACGCCATTATGGCGAAGCCGGCTTCTTGCTGCCCGCGTCAGTGCCCGCGGCGCGGCCCGCACCGGTCACCAGCGTCGCTTCGGCGCGCGTCACGAAATCGGCCAAATACCAGTGTCCGTCGATGCGCACGGCCGGCACGATCGCGTCGACATCGCTGCCGGCGAGTCTGTAGCGCAGGCGCAGGCGGGCGCTGTCGCCGGTCTGTTCCAGCAGCTGCACGTTGAGCTCGCGCAGGCTGGCATCCAGGTCCAGCCCGTACTGGTCTCGCAGTTGCGCCAGTAATGTCGCGATGAACGGCGACATCCGGTCCAGGCTGGCCTGCATGCCCAACTTGGCGAAGGCGACGTTGCCGGACCTGCCCTTGATCCCGCTGCGTTGCGCGGCGGCGGTCAGCGCGGTGAAGAAGCGATCAGCGCGGACCGGGTCGGACAGCGGCGCCGCCACGGCCCAGCGGCTGAGTGCGGCGATCGCCTGCAGCACGTGGTCGCGTTCGTCCTTGTTGTACTCCGCCTCCTTCTGCACGTACTGGCCGCCGAACTGGGCCAGGGTGCGGATCGCCGAGTCGATGTCGCGGTCGGCGCCCGCGAACTGGCGGCGGAACGTGGCCTTGAACTTGGCTTGCGCGCCCTTTTCCTGCAGTGACGCCAGCATGCTGGGCAGGCGCGCATCCAGCGGCAATTCGTCCAGCGGCCAGCGTGTGGTGCCGCTGCGCCAGCCGGCTTGCAGCCGCGCATGCAGGCCCGGCGGTACCGCCAGCCGGGCGAAGCCGGCACCGTCGCGCGCCAGCAGGCGCGCCGCCAGCACGTTGATCGCATCCACCGGGCGCTGGGCCGGCGCTGGCTTGGCTTGCCTGGCCATTCCGGCCGGACCGGTGGCGGCAGGTGCGGGGTCGGGCTGGCACCCCGTCAGCCCGATGAACGCAGTGCCGGGACCCAGCAAGCACAGCGACACCAGGATCCAGCGGTGTCGCGGGGGATGTGGCATTTCAATACGCACAATGTCCTGATTCAAAGGCTTTCAGACGTTCCGGGTAGGTCGTGGACAGCAGGGTTTGCCATGTCTGCCAGCCCTGCAGCCCGGCTTTTGCATCGGCATCCGACACACGCTTGTCGACCCGGGTGTAGTGCAGTCCGTGGTAGTCGATGCCGGCATCGCGCAGTGCGACCTGCATGTTGCGGATGTTGGCATCGCCATCGTCCACCAGCACCACGCGGTCGTAGCGCGTCTGCAGGCGGCCAAGCAGGTCCAGCAAGACCAGGCCCTTGTCCTGGCCGGCGGTCATGAAGATGCCCTGGTCGTAGCTCACCTCGGACTCCCGTGCATCCGGTGCCTTGCGCCAACGCCAGCTGCGGCCTTCGGTTTGCCCGGCCAGCGGCGCCGGCAGTGCATAGCCGGCATCATGCAGGCTGCGCAGGGTGCCACCGCGGTACAGCGGGTTGCGCGAGGTCAGCATCAACTTGTCGACGGGCAGGGCATTGATCAGCGCCGGGCCGTCGGGCTGGGTCAACCGCTGGGTGCCGGCTTCGTAATTGAGGGAGATAACGTCGAACAGGCAGGGCACC
>JBBSTP010000316.1:0-1681 GCA_038235795.1 Lysobacterales bacterium
GCCTTGACCAGGCCGCGCATGACCTGGTGGGCCTGCTCGTTGGCGCGCTTGAGGATGCGCGCGAAACGCATGCGCAGCCGGCGGTTGCGGCTGAGGATGTCGACCAGGTCGCGATACAGGAAGCGATAGTCCCAGATGCATTCGAACACCTGGTGCAGCTGCAGCCAGACGTCCTCAAGCCCGGGCAGGCGCCCGCTTGGCGCGGCGAGCGCAGCATCCATCCGCGTCTCGTAGACCGCGAACAGGTGCTCGATGATGTCGTCCTTGTTGCGGAAGTGGTAGTACAGGTTGCCCGGGCTGATCTCCAGCTCATCGGCGATGTGGTTGGTGGTGACATTGGGCTCGCCCTGCGTGTTGAACATCGCAAGCGACGCATCAAGGATGCGCTGTCGGGTTTGCCGTGCCATGGTCGGTGCGCTGCCCGCGCCGCGCTTACGCGCTCAGCTTCTGGACCAGGTCGATGTACCGCTGCTTTGCATCGTCCTGGCTGCTGCCGGCCAGCTTGGCCCAGGCTTCGTACTTCGCGGTGCCTACGAAGTCGAAGAAGCCGGGTTTCGGCCCGCTGATGTCGCCCTCGGCGCCCTGCTTGTAGAGCGCGTACAGGCGCAGCAGCGTCTCGTTGTCCGGACGCTTGCTCAAGGCATGTACGTCCTTGGCGGATTGATCGAATAGGGTGGCAAGATCGGACATAGGCTGGCTCCCTGCGGTCCTGGTCATCAGAGCATGTGCTCCAGGAGGGGTCAAATACGCCGGGGAATTATCGCGGCCGCCAGTTCAGTACGAGCGGCACTGCTTGAACCGCACCGGACGATCGCTGTCTGGTGGCGGCTGCAGCTGGATGCGTGATGCGGCAAGTTCCGGATAGCGTTCCAGCAGCGGGCACAAGGTCACGGTGGGATCCGCGGCTTCCGATGACAGGTGCACCAGCAGCGTGGATTGGGTGGACCACACCGCGCGATCCACGCCGGCGAGGGTGGAAATCGCCTGCGCGGTTTCGTTGCGACGCCGGGCGAGCGCGGCGGGGTCGGTCGGTACGTCAGCGGAGGCCTCGTCAGGCTTGGGCACTGCGACCTTTGTCACCGCGGTCTCGGGTCCGGCTGCATCCGCGGATGCGGGCACGGTGACCGGTGCCGACGCGACTGCGGGCGCGGGCGTATCCCCCGGGTACATACCCTGGGCGACCATCCAGGTCACGGCGCCCACGGCAGCCGCAGCCAACCACGCCATGGCGATTCGCCCGGGATCCAGGTTCCGTGTCATTACGTGCCCGCCAAGGTCCTCGCCGATGAAGGGCTTGACCTCGGGCCACAGGGTCGCGCCATCGATCAGCTCGACGTGCTGTCGGCCGGCAACGCGCCTTGCCTCGTCGTCGAAGCGACCCGGGGTGACCACGATCGCCGAATGTGCCCCGCGCAATTCGGCGGATTTGCCCAACCCGAGGATCGCCTGCGCACCGACCACGGACGCATTGCCGTACTTGCACGAGAGCAGGACCCGTTCCTTGCCGCGCAGCAACAGGATGTCGCCACCATCGATTGGCACGCCATCGGCAGGACCGGTTTGTTCGCGTTGAACGGTGAAACCGCGGGCCTGCATCGCCTGCAGGACCAGCTTGGCGAACTCCCGCCAGCGCAAGCCGGCCAGATGGCCCAGGCCCTGGGTCAGTTCGTCGGGTTTCACC
>JBBSTP010000317.1:0-1663 GCA_038235795.1 Lysobacterales bacterium
ATCGAACGGGCGCTGGCCATTGGCGTCAACACCGACATCCTGTTCCCGGTGCAACAGCAACAGGAAATCGCCGATGGGTTGCGCGCCGGCGGCTCCCAGGCCGACTTCCTGCCGCTGGAATCGCCGCAGGGACATGACGCCTTCCTGGTGGATTTCGACCGGTTCGGCCCTGCCGTGGCGGGTTTTCTGGCTGGCTTGACAGTCACAGCGCCCTGATTCGATGCAATCCGGGGATGCCATCCGGGCATGAGCGCACGACCATTGCTAGACTGGCCGGCATGGACACGCCCTGCACTGCTGTCGATTTCCAAGGTTGCGAGAAATTCATTGCCGCGATCGATGTGGCCGTCGCTGCCGGTGACGAACATGCGGTGACCGCCGCGCTGCGCAACTGCCTGTGTGGCCTGATCCGCGACCACGACGTGCAGTTGCCGGACTGCGTGCACGAGCCGATCGTCGACCATTACGCGCGCCGCGAGCTCTACCGCAGCCCGCAACACGGCTACAGCGTGGTGGCGATGACCTGGGGCCCGGGACAAGGCACCCCGCTGCACGACCACTCCGGCCTGTGGTGCGTGGAAGGCGTGTGGGACGGCGAGCTTGAAATCGTGCAATACGAATTGCTGGAACGCGATGGCGAGCGCTTCCGCTTCCGCGCCGCCGGCGGCATGCACGCCGGCCCCGGCAGCGCCGGCAGCCTGATCCCGCCGCACGAGTACCACACCATCCGCAACAACAGCAGCGATTCGCTGGCGGTGTCCCTGCACATCTACAAGGCAGAGATGGCCTGTTGCTCAAAGTTCCAGCCGCAGTCCGGCGGGTGGTTCGTCCGCGAAAGCACCCAGATGGCGACCGACGAGGCCGCATGAGGCGCACGCCAGGGCCCGCGTGCTCGGCTATACTTCGCGTCCCGCGCCGGAGTGGCGGAATCGGTAGACGCAACGGACTCAAAATCCGTCGCTAGTGATAGTGTGGGGGTTCGAGTCCCCCCTCCGGCACCAAGACAGAAAGCCACGCATCGCGTGGCTTTTTTGTGGGCGATCATCGTGGGCGCATCATCGAGGAGACACACGCCCCAAAAAAGGAAGACCCGGTCTCGCGGGCTTGCGCCTGGAGGGGACCGGGTCTTGTTCGCCGAAGCGGTTTTTCGTGGTTTCTTTCGAGTATCTCTACTTTCAAGAGCGCGCGAAGTTTTTCTTCGACATCTGCAGACTACGCAACCCGATGTTAGAAATTGGCTAAGCCACGCGCATTCAGTCAACCGTTCGTCGGAGGAGCCTCGGTTATTTCGCCCAAGGCCACCAGGCGCGCCCGTACATCGCGTATCGATCTGCTGCGCGCTCGAAGCGGTTACGAACGCTGACGCCGCCGCATAGGCCGTACAGCGGCAGGAACAGCGGCCCAAGTGCCATGTATTGATAGACGTGCGCGCGTTCGTGGTCGGCCAGCAGGATGCGTGGTTCCTCGCCATGCCCGGCGCGATGCGCGTATGTCTGGCACGGCTCGTCGAGCGTGCTGCCGGTATGCAGGATTACGTTGCCAAGGGTCAGCGCTCCGCCCGGACCGAATGGCACGTCATGGAAGACGATCGCAAGATCCCGCAGCCGCAGGTGCACGTGGCCACCGCGAGCAAGGCTGGCCGCGCCTGCAATCAAACCCAAGG
>JBBSTP010000318.1:0-1654 GCA_038235795.1 Lysobacterales bacterium
GCAGGCGCAGCTCGTATTCACCTGCGCGATCGCCCGCAAACACTACGTGGGTATGGCAATCGACCAAGCCCGGCGTGACCAGGCCATGGGCGTTACTGACTTCATCAGCGAGTGCCTCGGGATCACGCGGCAAGTCATCGCGCGAACCGACGTAAGTAAGCAGGCCGTCCTTCCAGCCGAGCGCGCCGTCTTCGATCAGACCATAGCCGGCGTCGGCATCGAGCGTTGCCAGCATGGTGCCGAGCAGCAATCCATCCCATGCATTTTGCGATCCGGCCATCCATCGATTGTAAGCGGCCCACGCGCATACAATCGCTGCATGTCACGGCTGCTCACCGAAAGCGCGTCCGGTTGGTCGTTGCCCGGCATCGCCAACCTGCATTCGCATGCGTTCCAGCGGGCGATGGCGGGCTTGGCCGAACGTCAAACCAATCCTGCAGACTCGTTCTGGACCTGGCGCGAAACCATGTACGCGATGGCCGCGCGCTTCGATCCCGACCTGTTGCATGCGGTGGCCTGCCAGTTGTACGTGGAGATGCTCGAAGCCGGTTACACCAGCGTCTGCGAATTCCATTACCTGCACCACGCGCCCGGCGGCCAGCCGTATGCGCCTGCCGATGCGATGTCGCGCGCATTGCTGGAAGCCGCACGCGACACCGGCATCCGCATCACCTTGCTGCCGGTGCTGTACATGACCGGTGGCTTTGATGGCCGCGCGCTGTCACCGCGCCAGCAGCGTTTTGGCCACGATGTCGATGCCTACCTGCGCCTGCTGGCGGCGCTGCGCAGCGAACAGGGCGACGGCGTGCGGATTGGTTGCGCTTTGCACAGCCTGCGCGCGGTGCCGGAAGCGGCGATGCGTGACGTATTGGCCGCATTGCCGGATGACAGCCGCATCCATATCCATATTTCCGAACAGACGGCCGAGGTCGAGGAATGCCTCGCGTTACGTGGCGCGCGGCCGGTCCAGTGGCTGCTCGACCATGCAGATGTCACCGCGCAATGGACGCTCGTACATGCCACGCACCTGGACAATGCTGAAGTGCACGGCATCGCCCGCAGCGGCGCCACAGTCGCGATCTGCACGACGACTGAAGCCAACCTCGGCGATGGCCTGTTCCCGCTGCGGGCATATCTTGATGTGGATGGTCTGGATACCGGCGGCGCCTGGGGCATCGGCTCGGATTCCAACAGCTCGATCTCGCCGGTCGAGGAATTGCGCTGGCTGGAATACGGCCAGCGCCTGCACACCCGACGTCGAAATATCGCAGTGTCTGCAGAGGTGCCGAGCGTCGGCGAAACCCTGTTGCAGGGCGTGAACGCCAGCGCCGCCAACAGCACCGGATTCGAAGCGACGGATCGAATCACCCTGGACGCCAATGCGCCGATCCTTGCGGGTGCCACCTTGGATGACGTCATCGATCGCTGGTTGTTCAGTGGCAATCGCAACCTGGTGCGCGAGGTTGAGGTCGCAGGGCAGCGTGTCGTCAGCGACGGCCGCCATCGTGATCGCGAGGCGATCGCGGCTCGCTATCGCCAGGCAATGAAGCGCCTGGTTGGGTAAATACCTAGCGTGCGTCCCGCAACGCCGGTAGCAAAGGTTCCAGCGTGCCGTCATTCGCAGCAGGCGTGATGTGCAGCAGCCGCGCCAGCA
>JBBSTP010000319.1:0-1629 GCA_038235795.1 Lysobacterales bacterium
AATCCAACGTCCACGATGGAGGCCCCGATGCCCGCGGACAGCTTTGCATCCAACCCGTTCGCGGCGGCCAGCCCACTGCCGATGCACTACCCCCAGTTCGACAAGATCCAGGATACGAGCTTCACTCCGGCCTTCGACAAGGGCATGGCCCAACAACTCCGCGAGATGGACGCGATCGCCAACAATCCGGATGCGCCCACCTTCGCGAACACGATCGTGGCGATGGAGAAAACCGGCCTGGTGCTGGACCGCGCCACCAATGTGTTCTTCAACCTGCAGGGCACCTACAAGAACGATGCGCGTGATGCGATCGAGCGCGAGTACTCGCCGAAGTTCTCCGCACACCGCGATGCGATCTATTTGAATCCCACGTTGTTCGCGCGCGTCAAGACGCTGTACGACGCCCGCTCGTCGCTTGGACTGGATGCAATCGACCTGCGCCTGCTGGAACGCCGTTACCAGGACTTCGTGCGCGCCGGCGCTGCGCTCAGTGATGCGCAGAAGACACGTATCCGCGCGATCAACACGCAGCTGTCGACGTTGGGCACGCAGTTCGACCAGAACGTGCTGGCCGAGGTCAATGATTCGGCAGTCGTGGTCGACAGCCGCGAACAACTCAAGGGCATGAGCGACGAGCAGATCGGTGCCGCCGCCGAGGCCGCAAAGGCACGCGGGCTGGAAGGCAAGTACGTCATCACCTTGCTCAACACAACCGGGCAGCCGGCTGAAACCCAGCTGGAAGACCGCGCATTGCGCCAGCGCCTGCACGATGCCTCGGTGGTGCGTGGTAGCCGCGGCGGCAAGTGGGACAACACCGCAATCGTTTCGCAGGTCCTGAAGCTGCGTGCCGAACGGGCCAAACTGCTGGGCTATGACACCTACGCCAATTACGTCCTGGCCGATGAGACCGCCAAGAACCAGGACAACGTCAACAAGATGCTGCGCAAGCTGGCACCGGCCGCGGTGTCCAATGCCCGTCGTGAAGGCGCAGACCTGCAGGCGATGATCAATGCCGATCAGAAGGCTGCCGGTCAGCCCGCGTTCGCGCTGGCCCCGTGGGACTGGTCCTACTATTCCGAAAAAGTCCGGCAGGAGAAGTACAGCTTCGACGAGTCGCAGCTCAAGCCTTACTTCGAGATGAAGAACGTGCTCGAGAACGGGGTGTTTTTTGCCGCCAACAAGCTGTATGGCATCAGTTTCAAGGAACGCACCGACCTGCCGAAATACCACCCGGACACCTGGATCTACGACGTCACCGACAAGGATGGCAAGCCGCTGGCGATCTTCATCTTCGATCCCTACGCGCGTTCGTCCAAGCGTGGTGGTGCATGGATGAATACCTACGTCTCGGAATCAGCGCTGACCGGCGACCAGCCGGTGGTGGCCAACCACCTCAATATCCCCAAGCCGGCAGCCGGCAAGCCCACCCTGATGACCTGGGATGAAGTCACCACCGCGTTCCACGAATTCGGCCATGCCCTGCATGGGTTCTTCCAGGACGTGCGCTACCCGTATTACTCGATGAACGTGCCGCGCGACTTCGTTGAATACCCGTCCCAGGTCAACGAGATGTGGGCCGACTGGCCGGAAGTGCTGGCGCATTACGCCAAGCACTACCAGACCGGCGAG
>JBBSTP010000320.1:0-1627 GCA_038235795.1 Lysobacterales bacterium
CATTTCGCGAGTGATGTAGTTGGCCTCGGTGTGCGGCCGCTCGAACACCGTGGCGCTGCGCTCGGGCAGGCCGATCGCATCGCCGCGCGAGGCCGGCAACGGTGCGCCATCGATGTCGCGCCAGTAACGCCATTTCGTAAGTAGCAGCATGACCAGCAATGCCATCGCGCTCATCGGCGCGACATTGCCGAGCCTCGCGCTGTCCTGCGACGCCAGCGCCATCACCAGCAAACCGCCTGTGCACAGTGCAAACAGCAGGTACACGGGCACAACGAGGCGATGCCGCCATGCGGGGATCGGTGTGAGCGACGCATAGATCATCGCCGTGCAGATCACGGTCAGCATCGCGCAGGCGGCCAAGGCGGCGCATACCGCCACGACCAGCAGCGATGGCCCGGCGGAAAACACGAATGAGGTCGGATCCAAGTACCCGAGTCCGAGCAGCGCGACCAGCAGCAGTGCCGGCAGGTAGGTCGCCACCGCCGCCACGCCTTCGCGCGACAGCCATGACGTGCGCCACTGCGAGAACGCGCGCCAGGCCCGTTGCGGCTTGCCGAGGTGGAACAACGAGCTGACCAGACCAGTGCTGACCAGCACCAGCGCCACCAGCACCGCGATCAGCAACGGCAACGGTTGCGGTCGCGGTCCGCCGGTCAGCGCCAGCAATGCGCTCCAGAACAGCATCCCGTACCCGGCACCGGACAACGTGCTGAAAAGCAGGACCGACAACGCCGGGTTCATGCGATCCACGCTCGCGTGGCAAGGCCACGCGTATCACGTGGACGGGCAGGCAGGACGCCTGCCGCAGGCGATCCGATGCCGGCGGCGTCCCGCCATGTAGGGCGGCGCATCACTTATGCAACGCCTTGCACTACTCGAGCACCACGGCGGTGCCGGTGGCGGACACCATCAGCATTGAACCGCCGTCCTGGATCTGGATGGTCTCGTAGTCCAGGTCGACCCCGACCACCGCATTGCCGCCGCGTTCGCGGGCAGACTCCAGCATGTCCTCGATTGCTTCGTTCTTCGCCGCGCGCAGGACTTTTTCGTAGCTGCCGGAACGGCCGCCGATCATGTCGCGCAGGCCGGCGAACAGGTCGCGGAACATGTTGGCGCCGAGGATCGCGTCGCCACTGACCAGGCCACGATATTCCACGATGCGGCGGCCCTCGAAGCTGGACGTGGTGGTGATCGGCATTTCATTCTTGGCCATGGTGGTGTCCTTCAACGTTTGAGGATGCGGTTCAACCAGCGCTGGGTGAGCGAGCCGGCATCGATGTCGGGTACCGACGTGGTGTCTGGGCTTCCACTTCCATCGCGACGCGGGCGCGGCGGCAGATAGCGGTTGACCGGCGCGTAGCCCAGTTCCGGCATCAGCGCCACGCCGCCGCGATCAAGCACCAGCTTGGAGATGTCGGAATCCGGGTCGCCGAGGTCACCGAAATGCCGGGCCTTGGTCGGGCAGGCCTGCACGCAGGCGGGCTGGCGATCGACTTCGTCTAGTTTTTCGTTGTAGATGCGGTCCACGCACAGCGTGCATTTCTTCATCACCCCTTCGACTTGCGAGTATTCGCGTGCGCCATACGGGCAGGCCCATGAGCACAGCTTGCAACCGATGCACTTGTCC
>JBBSTP010000321.1:0-1627 GCA_038235795.1 Lysobacterales bacterium
CCTGCCGCGCCGGCTGCCTTCGGCACCGAGGCGGTGATCGAGGATTTCGGCACCACGCCCGAGGGCTTGTTGTCGCTGCGCGTGCGTGGCCGGCGACGCTTCCACGTGATTCGTACGGGCGTGCGCGACAGTGGCTTGATCCTGGCCGACGTCGTGTTTTGCGACGAGGCTTCGGCATCGCCACGACTGCGACCCGAACATGCGCTGCTTGCCGAACTGTTGCGGCGGATCCTTGCCCAGGTCAGCAGCGGCCATGCCGATCCCGAGCCAGCCCTGTTCGAGGATGCGGCCTGGGTGGGCTGGCGACTGGCGGAACTACTGCCGCTTTCGCATGCGCAGCGACAGGCATTGCTGCAACTGGACGATGCACACGATAGGCTGCAGCGGTTGCTGGACGGTATTGCCTTCGAGCAAGACTGAATCCGCGGCGTGAACCTCAGTGCGGATCGGTGCGGATCCGCAACTGGCCGTGGTCATCCACATGTTCGAACGTGTCAATCGTCGCCCGCAAATCGGCGGGCAAGGCCTGCGCGCCGGGCATTGCGGGCACGGGTTGCCACAGCATCAGCAGGCGCAGTCGCCGGCGCGCCTGCATGGTCTCGAAGCGGCCCACCCACAAGCTCGAGCCATCCTGCAACCGTGCCGGCGCGGGCCATAGTCGCACTACTTCGATCCGGTCCGGGCGGTCGCCGATGCGCCGCAGCAACAGCTGTTCCGGGTGACCATCCAGCGCGACCGGCAGCACCGGCTGTCGTGGCAGCGGGCGGGTTTCATCCAGCAGGCCGAGCACCGAAATCCAGTCTGCCGCCGGTTGCACCTGCCAACCCTGCGCGAGCAGCCGTTGCTGCAAGGGCGCCAGCGGGCCCGCAAGTTGGATATCGAATCGACGCGCGTCACCCAGTCCATGCCTCCACCAATCCGCCTGCGTCACCAGCACTTGCGGCGCGGGAGGTTCGAAGCGCGAAAGGGTTGTATCGGCACTGCGCGGGGCATACCAGCCCGCAGCCAGCACGAAGCTGCCGTAGAACGCCAATGCAAGCGGTCGCATCCAGAACGAGCGCGCGCTGTGGCGTCGATAGGCGATGCCGAGCACCAGCAACCACGCCACCCCCAGCAGCACGCCGGCCATCACGTCGGTCAACCAGTGCGCGCCAAGGTACAGGCGCGCGAAGGCGACCAGCGCGGTCGCAACGCCTGTCAGCAGATACGGCCAGACCCGCTGGCGACCGGGCAGCTCACGTGCTATCAACACCGCGAAAAAACCGAAGACGACCGTGGTCATGGTCACCGCGATGGAAGGGAAGCCGAACCCGGCGACCGCGGATGGCGGACGCGGCATGTCCACCAATGCGTCCAGGCCGGCGGTCAGCAGCAGGCCCACAGCAATCGCGGCCAGCCAGTGCGCGGCGGCCATCCAGCGCCGGCGCCACAACAGCCAGCCGAGCGCAACCGCCGAACAACTGCCAAGCACCGGCGCGCTGCCGATCGCCGCCAGCCACGCCATCAATCGGTCCGCCAACGGATTGCGGAGTGCGAACATGGTGGCGTGGAGGTTATGGTCGAGCACCAACGGGCCGCCGCGCAGCAGCAGCGAGGCGGTCAGGCCGGCCCATAGCCAGGCGACTGC
>JBBSTP010000322.1:0-1622 GCA_038235795.1 Lysobacterales bacterium
GCGGCCAACCGCCACCGCAAGCGCAACCAACAGGACGGTGGCGAGCAGATACAACGCGCATTCCAGCAGAATATAAATGCCGAGCGCCTGCAGCATGCCGATGCCGGAGCGCGCGGTCAGTGCCAGCACCAGCGCGAAGATACCCACCGGCGCAGCCCACAACACCCAGCGCACGATCACGATCATCGCGTCGCTGACCGCCTGGAAGAAACCAACCACGCGTGCGCGCGCTTCGGCGTCGATCCGGGTGAGGGCGAACCCGAAGAACAGCGCGAAGGTCACCAGCGGCAGCATCGCGCCGGCGGCGGCGGCGGCCACGGCATTGCTGGGAACGATGGCGGTCAACGCATCCGCCCATCCACCGGTGATGACCGGTAGTTCGGCTTCATGGCCACGCAGTGCTGCGGCGACAGCAGGGTCCGGCTGTAGCTGCGAGAGCACCAGCGGGGCCAGCACCGCGGTCATCACCGCGGCCGCGGTGAGCAGGATGAGGAAGATGATGATCGCGCGCCGCGCGACCCGCCCGGATTGCGCGGCGTCGCTGGCCTGGTTGACGCCGACGATCACCAGCGCAAGCACCAGCGGCACCACGGTCATCTGCAGCGCATTGAGCCAGAGCTTGCCGAACGGCTGCACGATGTCGGCGATCCGAATCGCCAGTAGCGTGTCCCACCAGGCCAGCAGGATACCGAGCAGGATGCCGGCGACCAGGCCCGCCATCACGCGTTTGGTCTGGCTCATCGCGCGGTCTCCGCTGCGGCTATCTGCGGAAGCTGCCATGCGTCACGAAGTTGTTGGTACTGGGCGTGCGGAAGCTGCACGAATATCGGCTTGCGCGTCTGGTCCAGCCACGCCAGAAGCGCGTCCATGCTGGCCGGTGCCATCGCGGTGCAGCCGGCGGTGGTGCTGTCCGGCGCGGCCCAAAGATGGGCGAAGATGCAACTGCCGGCATTGCGGATATTGGCGGCGTTGTGTTCGATCACGAAGCCCTCGCGATAGCGCTGGTCGCCATCGGCATGCAGGTCCCGGCGCATCGGTTCACTGGATTGATCCAGCAGCGGCGCCTTGACCAGGCTGCGATCGATGATCTGGTTGTAGTAGGCCGAGTCCGGCACGTCGATGCACCAGTCGTTCGCGCCCATCGCCTTGTAGGCCAGCCCGGTGCGCCCGCTGCCGGCATAACCGAACGCGGGGCCGATTGAAAACACACCTGCCGGCGCCTTGCCATCGCCTTCGCGCTTGACCGGTCCGTCGCCGTGCTCCGCGTTCAAGCCAATGCCCCAGGCGATCCCGGTGCGACCAACCACGATCTGAGTGGCCTCGCCGACCTGCCTCCAGCTATTCCCCGTGCGCTCGTAGCGACGCAATTGGCCGTTGGTGCTGTCCCAGTCTGCCGTCGTCACCACCACCATCTGGCCGGCATCGGCCCAGTGGCGCGCATCGGCATCGTTTGCCGCGATCATGGCGGCAGGGCCGTGCGCGCAGGCAGCGAGCAACAGTGGCAGCAGCATTGGCAGCGACAGGGACGCGGTCCAGCGGATCGACATGGTCAGGCTCCAGAGCGAGGTGAAACGGGCAGGTCGAGCGCGGCAAGCATGCACCAGCAGCGGGGCAAGGTCACC
>JBBSTP010000323.1:0-1609 GCA_038235795.1 Lysobacterales bacterium
ACATCGCCACCATGCACGCCTGCGCCGCTGCCGCAGTCGGCGTGCCGGCACGCAATCCACCCGTATTTGACAGGACAATGGTGGTGGCCTTGTCGGCGCCGCGACCGTCGCACAGGGTGAAGGTCACATTGCTGCCGGCGTTGCCGCCGTTGGGCTGAAAGACAATACGGGTGCGGCCCGTGGTGCTGCGCAGGTGGACCTTGCCGGGCAACGGATCGGCGGAGGTGAGCAGGGTCTCGTTGGCGCTGCGGGTGCGATTGCCGTCGATGTCGGCGAAGACGATCCAGCCGCCGCTCCAGTCGATGCCGCCGCGGCAGCCGTTGCCATCGCCGGGGCAGAGCACGACCTCGCTACCCGTCGCGGCAGCGTGGCTGACGGCGCCCAGCCACGATTCCAGGAGCGCGCCCTTGGCCGCGCCGCTGCGCGCGGCTTCGCCCGCATCCTTGAACGCCGGGATGGCGATTCCGGCCAGGATGCTGACCGCCGACATCGCGATCACGGCCTCGATCAGGGTGAATCCACGATTGCGTCGCATGCTGGTGCTCCCGAGTGGCATGCGAACAGGCTAGGCAAGCCGCACCGCTTCGGGCATCGGCGATCTGGCAAACACGGAGTAGGGGAATTCCTCTTTCAGGGCCGCCCTTGCAAGCAGCAGCCTCCGTGCCACTCATGTGCAGCCGCCGCATGAACGGACAGGGATGGTGTTGCGGGACCGTGTCGCCGAGCGCGGTAAACTCAACGGTTGCCCCGAATCAAGCCTGACCATGACTGAACCGCCCGAACCTTCCGAACTGGATCTATCTACTGCGTTCGGTAAATTCGAACTGGTGTCGCCGTATTCACCGGCGGGCGACCAGCCGCAGGCGATCGCAAGATTGATCGCGGGATTCGAGTCAGGCGTGGCCAAGCAGGTGCTGCTGGGTGTGACCGGTTCCGGCAAGACCTACACGATCGCCAACATGATCCAGGCGGTGCAGAAGCCGACCCTGGTGATGGCGCCGAACAAGACGTTGGCCGCGCAGTTGTATGGCGAGTTCCGTGCGTTCTTCCCGCGCAACTCCGTCGAGTATTTCGTCAGCTACTACGACTACTACCAGCCAGAGGCCTACGTGCCGTCGTCGGATACGTACATCGAGAAGGACAGCTCGATCAACGACCACATCGAGCAGATGCGGCTGGCCGCGACCAAGGCATTGCTGTCGCGCCGCGACACGATTGTGGTGGCGTCCGTGTCGGCGATCTATGGGCTGGGCGCGCCGGAAGACTACCTGGCGATGCGGTTGATCCTGTCGCGCGGCGAGCGCATCGACCAGCGCGAACTGTTGCGCCACCTGACCACGCTGCAGTACAGCCGCAACGAGCACGAACTGCAGCGCGGCACCTTCCGCGTGCGCGGCGAAACGATCGATGTGTTTCCGGCCGAATCCGACCTGGAGGCGCTGCGCATCGAACTGTTCGACGGCGAGGTCGAGAAGCTGTCGATGTTCGATCCGCTGACCGGCGAGGTCTTCCGCGTCATGCCGCGCTACACGGTGTATCCGAAGACCCATTACGCGACGCCGCGAGCGCGCACGCTGTCGGCGGTTGAGTCGATCAAGCTGGAGCTGAA
>JBBSTP010000324.1:0-1602 GCA_038235795.1 Lysobacterales bacterium
CTGGATCCGGCTTCGCGATGATTTTTCCCAAGCGAGAGGTCAGCGCTGCGTCCAGCCGTTTGCGCAGCATCGCGATCGCATTGCCATCGCCACCACGCCGGGCGTCGAGTTCGCGGGCCCGCGCAAACGTTTCGCGAGCGATGGCGATGTCGCCTTCGGCCAGTGCGCGCTCGCTGGCATCGCCCAGCGCATCGAACAGGCGCGCCGTCAACAGCAAGGTGTCCGGGTGCGTCGGCGCTGCGCGCCGGGCCGCGTCCAGACTGTCCCAAGCGCTGCCATTGGCCGGTTCCAGCAGGCGGCCATCACTCATTTGCTGGTCCGCATTGGTCAGGTAAGCGGCAATGCCGCTGCTGTCGGTCGGTTCCCTGTCCGACAGCACACCGTTGCGAGCGTCGGCGCTTGGTGCGGGCAGCGCAGCTGCCATCGCCGGCGTCGATGCCGGCGCTTGCGTGGGCGTTGGCTGTGGTTGGTCGCCACGCAGGCGCGTCAGGCCGAAGCCCAACGCCAGCAGCAACGCAGCGGTCAGCGCAACCGGCTTCCAACCCAAGCCGTTCGCCTTGACGGCACCCGCAATGGGGCCCGGCATTGCCACTTGGACGACGCCGAAATGCTTGCCGGCGCGGCGCTGCAGCGCGTCCAGGGCGTCCTGCATGTCCTGTGCGCTGGCGTAGCGATCCTCCGCCTTTTTCGCCATCGACCGGTCGATGAAGGGCTGCCAGTGCTTCAGTGCCACCGGCAGGCGCGGCACCGGATCCTGCACGTGCATCATCGCCATCGAAAGCGCATCGCCGGCGTTGTAGGGCAGGCGCCCGGTCAACATTTCCCAGACCAGTACGCCCATGCTGTAGAGGTCGGCGCGACGATCCACTTCATTGCCGCGCGCCTGTTCCGGCGACATATAGGCAGTGCTGCCGACCGCCAGTCCGGTGGAGGTCAGCCGCGGATTGCTGCCGCGGCGCAACGCGATGCCGAAGTCTGCCAGTTGCGGCCGCTCGCTGTCGTCGAACAGCACGTTCTCGGCCTTGACATCGCGGTGCACCACGCCGCGCACGTGCGCGTAGTCCAGTGCCTGCAGCAATGCGCGCGCGATATCCGCCACGCGCGGCTGGTCGCCGCGCAACTTGCGTTGGGCCAGGTGGCCGTGCGACAGGTAGGGCATCGAATAGAACGGCAGGCCATCGCGCGTGCGTCCGACCTCGTGGATGCCGACGATGTTCGGGTGCTGCATGCGCGCGATGGTGTGGGCTTCGTTTTCGAAGCGGCCACGGCTGACCTCGTCTGCCAGCGCTTCCGGCAACATGACCTTGAGCGCGACCTTGCGCCCGAGCGAAGGTTGGTCGGCCAGATACACAGTGGACATCCCGCCGTGACCGATCACTTTCAGGATGCGGTAACCATCCACGTCCGGCCGTTCGACCGCATGGCCCTTGCTGGGCATGTCGCTATGACTGGACACGGAGTCCCCCGATGCGCACGTTGCGTCCAGCATAGACGTCGCGCATGCATGATGGAACGCGCTGCAAGAGTTCCATGCGCAAGCACACGGAGTCTCAGGCCAGCAGCAGCGACGACATCTTGCGCCGGTAGCGGCTGACCAACTCC
>JBBSTP010000325.1:0-1593 GCA_038235795.1 Lysobacterales bacterium
AAAAAAGGGTCATGCGTCCCAGAAGCCAGTCAAAGGTGCGCATTCAGCTTTGTTCGCGTATGATGCCGCTCATTCTGCGCACGGCTGATCGTTTTCCCGGTCACGCCTGCCGCTCCGGCGGCCAGCTTCTCCCACACGCCTTTCGTCGCGCAGACACGGCACCGGAATTCCGGCGTCGTGCCATCGTCGACTCGCAGCGCGGTTTCAGGGAAACGCTCGGGTTCGTCCACGCCATCGCGTGGGAATTACACCGGAGTTACCTCTAATGTCGTTTGAAACCCTCGGGCTCGCGCCTGCGTTGCTGCGCGCGCTCGCCGAAAACAACTACACCACGCCCACCCCGATCCAGGCCGAAGCGATCCCGCTGGTGCTGGACGGTCGCGACGTGCTGGGCGGCGCCCAGACCGGCACCGGCAAGACCGCGGCGTTCGCGCTGCCGGTCCTGACCCGCTTGTCCAAGACCACCCCGCCGGCCGGCCCGCGCAAGCCGCGTGCGCTGGTGCTGGTGCCGACCCGTGAGCTGGCGGTGCAGGTCGCCGAAAGCTTCAAGACCTATGGCCGTCATTTGAAACTCAATGTGACCACCTTGTTCGGCGGCGTCGGCATGCAGCCGCAGATCGAGCAGCTGCGCCGTGGCGTGGACGTGCTGGTGGCCTGCCCGGGCCGCCTGATCGACCACCTGGATCGCGGCAGCGTCAAGCTAGACGGCGTCGAAGTGCTGATCCTGGACGAAGCTGACCGCATGCTTGACATGGGCTTCCTGCCGGCGATCAAGCGCGTCATCAAGCGCCTGCCGAAACAGCGCCAGACGTTGTTGTTCTCGGCCACGTTCGAGGCGCAGATCAAGCAGCTCGCGCTGGAGTTCATGAACAACCCGCAGCAGGTGCAGGTTGCGGCACAGAACACGATTGTCGAGACCATTGCCCACCGCGCGCATCCGGTCGACGGCTCGCGCAAGCGCGACCTGCTGATCCAGATCCTGTCGGAGCGCCACACCGACCAGGTGCTGGTGTTCGGCAAGACCAAGCACGGTTGCAACCGCCTGGCCGAACAGTTGGAAGAAGCCGGGCTGCCGGCGGTCGCGATCCATGGCAACAAGAGCCAGGCCGCGCGCCAGAAAGCCCTGCGTGACTTCAAGTCGGGCAAGGCGCGGATCCTGGTTGCGACCGACGTGGCCGCACGTGGCCTGGACATCCTGGACCTGCCGCTGGTGATCAACCACGACCTGCCGATGGTGGCCGAGGATTACGTGCATCGCATCGGCCGCACCGGCCGCAACGGCCAGCAGGGTGAGGCGCTGTCCTTGGTCTCGCCGGAAGAAGGCGGCCTGCTGCGGCAGATCCAGCGCCTGCTGAAGGTGGAACTGCAGATGGACGTGGTGCCGGGCTTCGCGCCCAGCAAGCCGATCCGCCTGGATACGCCGATCCCGAAGAACGGCGGTGGCGGCCAGCGTTCGCCAGGACGTCCGGGTGCTGCCCCGCGTCCGCATGCGCGTCCGGCTGCCCGTGCCGGCCATGCCGGTCCCAAGCAGCATCGTACCGGCGGCCAGGGCGCCTACGCGGGCAAGCGTGGTTCGCGCGCCTGAGTCGCTCC
>JBBSTP010000326.1:0-1581 GCA_038235795.1 Lysobacterales bacterium
ATCGGGCGCGGCACCTCGACCTATGACGGGCTTGCGCTGGCGGACGCGTGCGCGCGCCACTTGGCCTCGGTCAATCGCAGCCACACCTTGTTCGCGACGCACTACTTCGAACTGACCACGCTCGCCGAACCCGGGAGCGGAATCGCCAACGTGCACCTGGACGCGGTCGAGCATCGCGACAACGCCGGTAACGAATCACTGGTGTTCATGCATGCGGTCAAGGCCGGCCCAGCCGACCGTAGCTTCGGCCTGCAGGTCGCCGCACTCGCGGGCCTGCCCGTTGCGGCGGTGCGCCAAGCGCGCGCTCGACTGGCTGAGCTTGAACGCCGTAACCGCGACGCGCCATCGACGCCAATGACCGCGCAAGCCATGGAGTCGCCGCAACAGATCGCCCTGTTCACGCCAAGCTCCGCCATGCTGGACGCACTGGCCGCGCTCGAACCCGACGAGTTGTCGCCGAAACAGGCGCTGGAAGCGCTGTATCGCCTGAAGGCGATGCAATGAAGTTGCGACGGATCGCGCTGCTCGTTATTGGCCTGGGAAGCGCGGCAGGCGCAAATGCCCAATCCACTTCGCTAGCGCAAAAGACGCGCGTCACCCCCCTCGCCCCGGTCGTCGTCACTGCAACACGCGTGCCGGAAGATCCCCTGCTGCTGCCCACGGCTGTCGATGTCATCAACGCCGCCGACATTCGCCGCGCGCAGCCTCGGCTGGATGTCGGCGAGGCACTCCAACGGGTGCCCGGCGTTGTGGCACGCGACCGCCAGAACCAGGCGCAGGACCTGCAGCTGTCGATCCGGGGCTTCGGCGCGCGGGCGGCGTTCGGGGTCCGCGGCGTGCGCCTGTACACGGATGGAATCCCGGCGACGATGCCCGATGGCCAAGGCCAGCTGGGCCATTTCCCGCTCGAGTCGGCCGACCGCATCGAAGTGCTGCGCGGGCCGTTCTCGGTGCTGTACGGCAATGCAGCTGGTGGTGTGGTGTCGCTGACCACGGCCAATGCCCCGCAGCTGCCCACCGCGATCATGGGAATTACGTTTGGCGAAGACGCGCTGCGACGCGAGTCGCTGTCGCTGCAGGCGCCGTGGCGCGAAGACGGCGATGCACTGGTCGACCTCGTCCGTATCATCGGCGATGGCTACCGCACGCACAGCGCGTCGCAACGCCGCAGCGACCAGGTGCTGTTGCGTGGCGGATTGGCGCGCGACGGGCGATTCACTGCACTGTTCAACCACTTCGACCTGGTTGCGGATGATCCGCAAGGATTAAGCGCCGCGCAGCTGGGCGGCGACCGGCGTGCAGCAAGCGCCGGGGCGATCGCATTCGATACGCGAAAGACGGTTCGCCAGGACCAGGCCGGTGTCCGGCTGGACCATTCAATCAGCGATCAGGCCTCACTGGTAGCCACCGCCTGGAACGGCAGCCGCAAGACGTTCCAGATGTTGTCGGTACCGGTTGCGGTGCAGCGCGCCTCACCGCGGCAGAGCGGGGGCGCCATCGACCTGGACCGCAACTACGGCGGCATCGATGCCCGGGCTCGCTGGACTGGCACGTTCGTCGGCGCACCCCTGGCGCTCACCG
>JBBSTP010000327.1:0-1570 GCA_038235795.1 Lysobacterales bacterium
GGGCATGTTCCAGGGCGAAACCGCCATCACGATCGACGACAAGGGCCGGCTGGCGATTCCTACCAGCTACCGGGAGCTTGTCGCGCGCGGGTGCGGAAATCGCCTGGTCATCACCTACAACCCATTCGAGTCCGGCTGCCTCTACCTGTACCCGCAGCCGGTATGGGAACGCCTGCGTGACCAGGTCAATGCCCTGCCCCGGACCAAGAAGAACAGCCGCCTGCTGCAGTTGAAGCTGGTCGGCGCGGCGGCGTTCGTCGAGCCCGATGGCAATGCACGCATCTCGATCCCGGCCAGCCATCGCGGCGCGGTCGGCATCGAGAAGAAGGCGGTCTTGCTGGGCATGGGCGACAAATTCGAGTTGTGGAGCGAGCAGGCCCACCACGAACAGATCCGGCAGACGCTTGGCGATGCCGACCTGGGCGAGGACCTGCTGGACCTGGCGTTGTGACCACCGGTGGCGCGGGCCCGGTGCCTGCCCACCTTCCGGTGATGTTTGCCGAGGTCATGCAGGGCCTGGCGGTGAAGGCGGATGGACGCTATCTGGATGGCACCTTCGGGCGCGGCGGGCACGCCCGCGGACTATTGGACAGGCTGGGGCCGGGGGGCTGCTTGCTGGTGATGGACAAGGATCCCGAGGCGATCGCCGTGGCGCAAAGACTGTGTGGTGAAGACGCACGCGTGGCCCTGCGCCGCGGCAGCTTCGCCGACCTTGGCGCGTGGCCGCCAGCCGCAGATGGCCTGGACGGCGTGCTGCTGGACCTGGGTGTGTCCTCGCCGCAGATCGATGTTGCAGAACGCGGGTTTTCATTCGCCAAGGACGGCCCGCTGGACATGCGCATGGATCCGGACAACGGCGAAAGCGCAGCGCAGTGGCTGGCGCGCGCGGACGAAGCGGAGATCGCCGACGTGCTGTGGACCTGGGGCGAAGAGCGGCACTCGCGCCGGATCGCCCGCGCCATCGTGCAGGACCGCGCAATCGAGCCGTTTATCCGCACCGCCCAGCTGGCCGGGCTGATCGGCCGCCTGCTGCCACGTGGCGACAAGAAGACGCATCCGGCGACCCGCAGCTTCCAGGCCATCCGAATCCACATCAATCGCGAATTGCTCGACCTCGAGGCCGGGCTGGATGCGGCGCTGGTGTCGCTCAAGCCCGGTGGCCGTCTGGCGGTGATCAGCTTCCATTCGCTTGAGGACCGCATCGTCAAGCAGTTCATGGGGCGCCGGGCCAAGGCGCCCCCGGCGAACCGGCGCATGCCGATGGAGATCGCCTTCACGCCGACCCTGCGTCTGGTCGGCGGGGCGCAAAAAGCGGGGGCTGACGAACTCGCCGCCAATCCGCGTGCACGCAGCGCGGTACTGCGGGTCGCCGAAAAGCTGACCATCAATAATGGTCAGGTGGCCGCATGAGCCGCGCCCTGTTACTGGTGGTGCTGGTGTTGGCGAACGTGGCCACGGCCCTGGTCATCGTGCGCGACCGGCATGAACACCGGCTGCAGTTCATTGCCCTGACCCGGCTGGAGAAGGCGCGCGACGAGCTCAACATCGACTTCGGCCGCCTGCAGCTGGA
>JBBSTP010000328.1:0-1568 GCA_038235795.1 Lysobacterales bacterium
ATCCGTACCAGCAGCGTGCGTTCGCGGATGCTGGAGCCGGGTTTCGGCTATGTGCGCCTGAGCAGCTTCCAGGCGGCGACTGCGACCGATTTCGTGCGTGCGCTGGAGACCTTGCAGAAATCCGCACCGCTGCGCGGCTTGTTGATCGACATGCGCAGCAACCCGGGCGGCCTGCTGGTGGGTGCGGTGCAGATCGCCGATGAGTTGCTGGATGCGGGTGGCATCGTCAGCACCCGTGGCCGCGAGGCGATCGGCAACAGTCGCTTTGATGCGACGCCGGGGGACCTTCTGAAGGGCGCGCCGATCGTGTTGCTGGTCGATGCCGGGTCCGCCAGCGCGGCCGAGGTGCTGGCAGGTGCATTGCACGACAACAAACGTGCGGTCGTGGTCGGCAGCCGTACCTTCGGCAAGGGCTCGGTGCAGACCCTGTTGCCGCTGGACAATGGGGATTCGGTCAAGCTGACCACCGCGCGCTACTACACGCCAAGCGGTCATTCGATCCAGGCACGGGGCATCGTCCCGGACGTCGTGCTGAAGCCGGAAGATGGCGGCAAGAGTGCACGCCCGATCAGCGAAGCGGCGTTGCCGCGCCATCTGCAGGGCGAGGGCGAGATGTTCGAAGGCGACAATGCCGGTGACGTGTTGCCGGGGCAGGCGCCGATCGCCGCCGCGCTGGTCGAATTGAAGAAACTGGCCGGCGTGGCGGTTGTCACGCCGCCGGTGGTTCCGGCGAAGGCAACAACCGAAGCAGGCGCAAGCGCTCAGTAGCCCCGGCTATGACGCAGGCGGCGTGTGATCGCCGCCCGCGTGATCAGTGCGAACCCAACGCCGAACAGGAAGCCGGCGATGTGCGCCGGCCATGCCACGGCGCCCAACGCGGGACCGCTGTAGGCGAACACCACCTGCAGCAAAGCCCAAAGGCCGATCAGCAGCGACGCCGGAACCCGCACGAATTGCAGGAACATTCCAAGCGGCAGCACCACGCCCAGCCGCGCGCCCGGAAACAGGGCGAGGTAGGCTCCGATCACTGCCGACACCGCGCCGCTGGCGCCAATGATGACCTGGTCCGGCGCATCGATGGCGAGCACCGCCGCCAGGTTCGCGGCCGCCCCGCCGACCAGGAACAGCACCAGGAAGCGCCAGCCGCCCATGACCCGTTCGGCCGGCAGGCCGAAGATCAGCAGGAACACCAGGTTGCCGAGCAGGTGAATCCAGTCGGCATGCAGGAACAGTGCCGAGAACAGGCGCAGCACGCGGCCGTCGACCATCGCCTCGCGCCAGGCTGCGGCGCTGTCCAGCCCGCCCGACAGCACGCCCCAGTCCAGTTGGGCGTGTTCGCGTAACGCCGGTGCGCGCATCGCTCCCAGCACATAGGTGAGCCACAGTGCGGCGACCAGCAACGGCGTCGCCCACCGTAAGACGGTTTTCCTGCGAATGTCGACGCCGACGAACATTGCGCTACTGTACCTGCGGCTATTCAGAATTAATTGTTAGCAACAGGTTAATATCCTGCGCGGTAACTCGCATACGGCGCAGTATGTTTGGGGAAGTGAACGCCCACTCCTCGC
>JBBSTP010000329.1:0-1543 GCA_038235795.1 Lysobacterales bacterium
GGCCATGTTCACCGAGCAGAAGCCGCCGTGCGCGGCGTAATTGATCGTGCCGAATTGTTGTGCCCACCAGCCGGTCAGGGCCTGGCTCTGGTCGCGTCCGGTGAAGAAGGCAAGCTCATCCGGATTACGTTCGCGGATCGGCGCCAGCCATGACGTCGCGATCTCCAGCGCCTCGTCCCATTCGATTTCGCGGAATTCGCCCTTGCCGCGCTCGCCCACCCGCAGCAGCGGCTTCGACAGCCGCGCCGGGCTGTAGTGCTGCATGATGCCGGCCGCGCCCTTGGCGCACAGCACGCCCTGGTTGACCGGGTGGTCGCGGTTGCCCTGGATGTAGCGGATCCTCTTACCGTGCGGGCCGCTATCGGCCAGCCACACCTTGATGCCGCAGCGACAGGCGCACATGTAGCAGGTCGTGCTTTTGACCTCGTCGCCTGGCGAGGGCGACAGGTTGAGGAGGGGCTCTTTGAACGGGGGCGTGGCCATGCCCCATTGTGCCGCGCTGCTGCCACGACTGCACGGCGGGAAGCGCAATGTGGCGAGGCGCTGTCGTGCAGGCCGTCACTTGATCGCGCATGGCACCCACGGCAACCCACAAGCCCATGCAATCACCCCTGGCGCGGCGGATGACCACATAATCGCCGACATGTTCGATTTTCCCGACAACATCGCGCTGCGTGGCGGCATCTTCGTCGGCGTGCTCGTCACTTTGCTGGTGATGGAAGTCGTGCTGCGCGGCCCCAACCCTGCACCCGCGCGCGGCCGACGCTGGCCGGCCAACGCCGGTCTGGTGTTGCTCGACACCGTGCTGGCCAGACTGCTGTTACCCGCTGGCGTGGTGGGGGCAGCGGCGTGGGCGCAGGCGCGTGAGGTTGGATTGCTGAACCAGGTCGCCTTGCCACATTGGCTCGAATTCGGCATCGCACTGGTCCTGCTGGACCTGGCGATCTACTGGCAGCATCGGCTACTGCATGCATGGCCCTTGCTGTGGCGGCTGCATCGGGTGCACCACACCGACGTGACCCTGGACGCGACCTCGGCGCTGCGCTTCCATCCGCTGGAAATTCTGCTGTCACTGGCGATCAAGCTCGCGCTCGCGGCCTTGCTCGGTGTCCCTGCGCTGGCGGTGATGGTGTTCGAGGTGTTGTTGTCGAGCTTCGCCCTGGTGACGCATGCCAATCTCGCGCTGCCGCCATGGCTGGATACGCCTGTGCGGGCATTGCTGGTGACGCCGAACATGCACCGTATCCATCACTCCACGGACGGCGAGGAGCAGCGTCGAAACTTCGGCTTCAACCTGAGCGTGTGGGACCACCTGTTCGGCAGCTACGCGGCGCATGCGCGCAACCAGCCGCAGGATTTCGGCGTGACCGGTGTGGGGATTGACGCGGCGACGGGTTTCGGGGCGCTGCTGCGCGAGCCGTTCGTGCGGCGCTAGCGCAGGCTGGCGCGCAACCAGTGCGCTAAATGCTTTTGTTCGTGCAGCGGGTTATCCAGTGCATCGAGTGCTTGCAGAAGTGGGGGCAGGTCCTCCGCGCAGTCAACA
>JBBSTP010000330.1:0-1505 GCA_038235795.1 Lysobacterales bacterium
ACGCAGCAGCACTGGCGGCTTGGCTTCCAGTGGGAACTGCAGCGCTTCCATCTTGTCGCGCACGTCCAGGCTGGCCTGGTCCATGTCGGTACCCCAGGCGAACTCCAGGACCACGTCGGACTGGCCGGTGCGCGAGACCGACTTCAGCTTGCGCAGGCCCTTGACCACGCCCAGCGCTTCTTCGGCCGGTTGGCTGATCAGGGTCTCGACTTCGGCCGGTGCGGCGCCGGTGTAGTCGGTGCGCACAGTCAGCGTCGGATAACTCAAGTCCGGCAACAGGTTGACCTTCAAACTGCCCAGCGCGATCAGGCCGAACAGCACCAGGGTCAACGTCATCATCGCGATGGTGACGCGCCGGCGGGTGGCGAATTCAACCAGGTTGAAGCCGGCGGGCGCGGCAAGCGGATCGTGGGCGTTTGCCGGATCAGGCATGCCGGGCGAACTCATTGCGCGGCCTTCGCCGGCGTCGCGTCGGCGACCTTGGCGGCACCGATCACCTGCACCACGCTGCCCTCGCGCAAGGCGGACTTGCCGGCGACCACGACCGGCTCGCCTTCCTTCAGGCCGCCAAGGACTTCCACCCACTCGCCATCGACATTGCCCAGCTTGAGCGCGATCCGCACCGCCTTGCCGGCGCGAATGGTGTAGGCGGTAGGATCGTTGCCGTCTTCCAGCAATGCATTGCGCGGGATCACCAGCGCATTCGCGCGCTGGTCGTAGTTGATGCGGATACGGGCGAACATCCCCGGTTGCAGCAGGCCGCCGCCTTCGAACGCGCACACCACGCGAAACGTGCCGCTGGCGGAATCCACAACGGGGGACACCCGGGCGATGCGGCCTTCAAACGTCTTGCCCGGCAGCGCATCCACCGACAGCTCCACCGCCTGCCCGGTCTTGAGCGTCTCGATCTCGCGTTCCGGCGCGTTGAGCGTCGCTTCCAACCGCGACGTATCCACAATGCGCATGATCGGGGTATTGATCTGGACCAGGTTGCCGGGCTTGATCGAACGCTCGGCGATCACGCCGGAAATGGGCGCCGTGACGGTCGTATAGGACAGCTCCAGGCGCGCCAGGCGGTTGGTCGCGCGCGCGTTCTCAAGGTCGTAGCGCAACTGGTCCAGGTCGTTCGCGCTGACCATTTTCTGGCTGGCCAGCTGCTGTGCACGCGCGAAATTGGCCTGCAGCTTCTTGACCTGGGTATCGCTTTGCGCGACCTGCAAGCGGGCCCGATCAGAGTCGATCCGCACCAGCGCCTGGCCGGCGCGTACCTGCTGGCCAACCTCCGCTGAAACCTGTAGGGCGAGACCCGACGTCTTGGCGACGACCTGCGCTTCGCTTCGCGCTTCCAAAGCCGCGGTGCCGGTGTAACTGGCGGCGATCGAGCGACGGCTGGCCTTGGCGACTTCAACCGGAACGGCCTCGGGCCCCTTGTCGGCAGCCCCCTTGCCGTCCTTGCCCTTGCTGCCTTCGCCGGCACCCATCTTGCACGCGCCCAGTGTGGGTAC